>NZ_CAMZMX010000036.1:0-58723 GCF_947311875.1 Pseudomonas sp. PARCl1 | reverse complement strand
TCGCCGATGGTAGTGTGGGGTTTCCCCATGTGAGAGTAGGTCATCGTCAAGATTCATTTCGCAAAACCCCTATCTGCACATGCAGGTAGGGGTTTTGTCTTTGTGCTCCAAAAAAGTCCCCTGGCTTCACCACAATCCCTGTGGGAGCGGGCGCGCCCGCGAACACCGGCGCAGCCGGAGCCATCACAGCGCCTGCTCCTCGGCGCCATTATCGTCAGGCTGAGCGTTTAAGCCCGAGGCATTCGGCCCTTTTCCTATGCAATCCCCCAGCCCATAGCTATCATGCCTGCCTTATTCCAAGTCGAGACTGGCATGCTGAAGTTGTTGAATCTCCTCAAGGACGGCCGGTTCCATTCCGGAGAAGCTCTGGGGGCGGCCCTCGGGGTGAGTCGTAGCGCCGTTTGGAAGCAGCTGCAGCACCTGGAGAGTGAACTGAACCTCACCATTCACAAAGTTCGTGGGCGTGGTTACCAATTGGCTGCGCCGCTGGTGTTGCTTGAGGCACAAGCAATCGCCGGGTTCGCCGAAGGCGAGCAGTGGCCAGTATTCATCCACGACACGATCGACTCGACCAACGCCGAAGGCCTGCGCATGGCGGGTGAGGGCCAGGCAGCACCCTTTTTAGTTTTGGCCGAGCGCCAGAGCGCTGGCCGTGGCCGACGTGGTCGGCAATGGGTCAGTCCGTTTGCCGAGAACCTGTACTACAGCCTGGTGCTGCGGGTTGACGGCGGCATGCGCCAGCTTGAAGGCTTGAGCCTGGTGGTAGGGTTGGCGGTAATGCGCACCTTGCAGGGCTTTGGTGTAAAGGACGTAGGGCTGAAGTGGCCTAACGATGTCTTGGTTCGCGGGATGAAGATCACCGGCATTCTGCTGGAACTGGTGGGAGATCCAGCCGATGTCTGCCATGTTGTGCTGGGTGTCGGCATCAATGTGAACATGCAGGCGAACGAGCAGGTCGACCAGCAGTGGACGTCGATGCGGCGCGAGCTGGGTGGGGCAATAGACCGGAATCACCTGGTGGCGTCGCTAACCCAGCATTTGCAGCATGAACTGGCACGTCATCGGCGCTATGGTTTCGCTGCATTCCAGGAGGAATGGGAGCAGGCGCACCTTTGGCAAGGCCGGAGTGTATCGCTGATTGCCGGTAACACGCGTATTGATGGTGTTGTTCTTGGCGTCGACGGGCAGGGCGGCTTGCGCCTTGAGGTGGATGGAGTGGAGAAGAGCTTCAGCGGTGGTGAGCTCAGTTTGAGGTTGCGTGATGATTCTTGAGCTCGATTGCGGAAACAGCTTTATCAAATGGCGGGTCATCCATGTCGCCGATGCAGTGATCGAGGGCGGCGGGATTGTCGACTCCGATCAGGCATTGGTGGCCGAAGTGGCCGCACTCGCCTCGGTGCGTCTTACGGGCTGTCGCATTGTGAGTGTGCGTAGCGAGGAAGAGACCGATGCGCTTTGCGCGGTTATCGCCCAGGCCTTTGCCGTTCAGGCCCGGGTAGCGCACCCCGCCCGGGAAATGGCAGGCGTGCGCAACGGTTATGAGGATTACCAGCGTTTGGGGATGGATCGCTGGCTGGCCGCGTTAGGTGCATTTCATGTTGCCAAAGGGGCTTGCCTGGTCATCGATTTGGGGACTGCCGCAAAAGCCGACTTCGTGGCTGCGGATGGCGAGCACCTGGGCGGGTATATCTGCCCGGGCATGCCATTGATGCGCAGTCAGTTGCGCACCCACACCCGGCGCATTCGTTATGACGATGCCTCCGCCGAGCGCGCGTTGACCAGCCTGTTGCCAGGGCGCTCAACCGTCGAGGCAGTCGAGCGCGGTTGTGTTCTGATGCTGCAGGGTTTTGCCCGCACGCAGCTCGAGCAGGCACGCGCCCTGTGGGGTGAAGATTTCACCGTATTCCTCACTGGGGGCGATGCGCCGCTAGTGAGGGAGGCCGTGCCCCAGGCGCGTGTCGTGCCCGACCTGGTGTTCGTGGGGCTGGCCATGGCTTGTCCATTGGATTGAGGTGCCTATGCGTTGGTTGTTTCTGCTGTTACTGGTGCTCAACGTCTTCTACTACGTGTGGCATCAGCAGGAAGCCCCGCTGAAGGTCAAGGAAGTCGCCCCCTTGTCTCTGTACAAGGGGAGTCAGCAAGAAATCCGGCTTTTGCGTGAAACGGGTGTATCAACACCCCCAAAGCGCCGGGATGAATGCCTGGTAATCGGTGGGGTAATGGTGCAGGCGCAGCTCGAAGCCCTGCGCCAGCGGCTGCTTAGCCTCGATATTGCGACGGTGCCGGTGGTAGGGCAGTTGCCTGGTGCCGATGGTCGTTGGCTCAAGGTAGCCCCGGAAAGCGAGCGATTGCTGGATGAAACGGTGCTCTCATCTCTTTCCAATGATTTCAAAGACTTAAAACATAAAATTATTTTCTGCCAGGGTATTGCAACTGACGAATAGCTTGATAGAATGGCGCCCGCTTCACAGGGAACACCATTTAGGTGGTAGAGCTGGAAGCGGTGTCAAAGCAGCTAAGTTTCAGATTTGATTGAAAAAATTTGAAAAAAACGCTTGACACTAGGACGGCAGACAAATAGAATGCCGGCCACATCTGGAGGGATTCCCGAGCGGTCAAAGGGGACGGACTGTAAATCCGTTGCGAGAGCTTCGAAGGTTCGAATCCTTCTCCCTCCACCAGTTTTAGCGAGAGCCACAAGCTCCGCGGGTATAGTTTAGTGGTAGAACCTCAGCCTTCCAAGCTGATGATGCGGGTTCGATTCCCGCTACCCGCTCCAAGTTTGCTGGGTTTTGCACAAAGTGTTTCGCTCTTGTAGCTCAGTTGGTAGAGCACACCCTTGGTAAGGGTGAGGTCAGCGGTTCAAGTCCGCTCAAGAGCTCCATACAAACAAGGCAGATATGAAAATATCTGCCTTTGTTTTATCAGCGCAAGACTATTCTTCTGCGAGGGTTGTATCGATGGCTAAGGAAAAGTTTGATCGTTCCCTTCCCCACGTTAACGTCGGCACCATCGGCCACGTTGACCACGGTAAGACCACTCTGACCGCAGCTCTGACTCGCGTCTGCTCCGAAGTTTTCGGTTCGGCAGTCGTTGAGTTCGACAAGATCGACTCGGCTCCGGAAGAAAAAGCGCGCGGTATTACCATTAACACCGCTCACGTCGAGTACAACTCGAACATTCGTCACTACGCTCACGTTGACTGCCCAGGTCACGCTGACTACGTGAAGAACATGATCACCGGTGCTGCCCAGATGGACGGCGCGATCCTGGTTTGCTCGGCCGCCGATGGTCCGATGCCACAAACCCGTGAGCACATCCTGCTGTCCCGTCAGGTTGGCGTTCCGTACATCGTGGTCTTCCTGAACAAGGCTGACCTGGTAGACGACGCTGAGCTGCTGGAACTGGTCGAGATGGAAGTTCGCGATCTGCTGTCCACCTACGACTTCCCAGGCGACGACACCCCGATCATCATCGGTTCGGCTCGTATGGCGCTGGAAGGCAAAGACGACAACGAAATGGGCACTACCGCTGTCAAGAAGCTGGTAGAAACTCTGGATGCCTACATCCCTGAGCCAGTTCGTGCCATCGACCAGCCATTCCTGATGCCAATCGAAGACGTATTCTCGATCTCGGGTCGTGGTACCGTTGTTACCGGCCGTATCGAGCGTGGTATCGTCCGCGTTCAGGATCCGCTGGAGATCGTTGGTCTGCGTGACACCTCCACCACCACCTGCACCGGTGTTGAGATGTTCCGCAAGCTGCTGGACGAAGGTCGTGCTGGCGAGAACTGCGGCGTTCTGCTGCGTGGTACCAAGCGTGACGACGTTGAGCGTGGCCAGGTTCTGGTCAAGCCAGGTTCGGTCAAGCCGCACACCAAGTTCACCGCAGAAGTCTACGTTCTGTCGAAGGAAGAAGGCGGCCGTCACACTCCGTTCTTCAAAGGCTACCGTCCTCAGTTCTACTTCCGTACCACTGACGTGACCGGTAACTGCGAACTGCCGGAAGGCGTTGAAATGGTAATGCCAGGTGACAACATTCAGATGACTGTTACCCTGATCAAGACCATCGCAATGGAAGACGGTCTGCGCTTCGCTATCCGTGAAGGCGGTCGTACCGTCGGCGCCGGCGTCGTAGCAAAAATTATTGAATAAGTAGTTGATTTACTTGATCAGGCCGGTATAATGGCCGGCCTGATACAGCGTTACAGGTCAGTAGCTCAATTGGCAGAGCGACGGTCTCCAAAACCGTAGGTTGGGGGTTCGATTCCCTCCTGACCTGCCATTTCACCTCGGTGTGATGGCTTTCTTCTTACAGGATCCTCCTCGATGACCCCCAAAACTGAAGCCCAAGAATCGCGTTTTGATCTGTTCAAGTGGCTGGCTGTAGTGGCTTTGGTGGTTGTTGGCGTAGTGGGTAACCAGTATTACTCCGCCTCCCCAATCCTGTATCGCGTTCTCGCACTTCTCGTCCTGGCTGCTGTCGCGGGCTTTGTAGCTCTGCAGACTGCGAAGGGCAAGTCGTTCTTTACGTTGGCGAAGGAAGCTCGTGCCGAGATTCGTAAAGTCGTGTGGCCGACCCGCCAGGAAACCACCCAGACCACGCTGATTGTCGTGGCTGTTGTGCTGGTTATGGCACTGCTGCTGTGGGGGCTCGACTCCCTGCTCGGCTGGGCGGTCTCCCTGATCGTTGGCTAAAGGTGTCCCGTGGCTAAGCGTTGGTATGTTGTGCATGCTTACTCGGGTTACGAGAAGCATGTAATGCGCTCCCTGATTGAGCGCGTCAAGCTGGCTGGCATGGAAGACGGTTTCGGCGAGATCTTGGTTCCGACCGAAGAAGTCGTCGAAATGCGTAACGGCCAGAAGCGCAAAAGTGAGCGCAAATTCTTCCCTGGCTATGTGCTGGTCCAGATGGAGATGAACGAAGGGACTTGGCACTTGGTCAAGGACACCCCTCGTGTGATGGGCTTTATTGGTGGTACTGCAGACAAGCCTGCGCCGATCACTGATAAAGAAGCCGAGGCTATCCTGCGTCGCGTTGCCGACGGTAGCGACAAGCCGAAGCCGAAGACGCTGTTCGAGCCAGGTGAAGTGGTTCGTGTCATTGACGGTCCGTTCGCTGACTTCAATGGCAGTGTCGAAGAGGTTAACTACGAAAAGAGCCGCCTGCAGGTTGCAGTGCTCATTTTCGGTCGCTCTACTCCGGTGGAGCTCGAGTTCAGCCAGGTCGAAAAGGTCTAGGCGGACAAAGCATCCCATACCCCGCAGCCCTGTGTGCTGCGGGGTTTTGTCGTCACTGGGATAAAACGCAAGTCATCCGGGGAGCCAGCAGGCGTTCGTACCCGATTTTGGAGTAGCTCATGGCTAAGAAGATTCAGGCTTACATCAAGCTGCAAGTTAAGGCCGGCCAGGCCAACCCAAGCCCACCCGTTGGTCCAGCACTGGGTCAACATGGTGTGAACATCATGGAATTCTGCAAGGCCTTCAACGCCCGTACCCAGGGTCAAGAAGCCGGCCTGCCGACTCCAGTGATCATCACTGTCTACAGCGACCGTAGCTTCACCTTCGAGACCAAGAGCACCCCTGCCTCGGTTCTGCTGAAGAAAGCTGCTGGCCTGACCAGTGGTTCGGCTCGCCCGAACACCGTTAAAGTCGGTACCGTTACCCGTGCTCAGCTGGAAGACATCGCGAAAGCCAAACAGGCTGACCTGACTGCCGCTGACCTGGACGCTGCTGTACGCACCATCGCTGGCTCTGCCCGCAGCATGGGCCTGAACGTGGAGGGTGTGTAATGGCTAAGCTGACCAAACGCCAAAAGGCAATCGCCGAGAAAATCGAAGCAGGCAAGGCCTACAACTTCGAAGAAGCGGCAACTCTGCTGGCCTCGCTGCCTGCTGCCAAGTTCGTCGAGTCCTACGACATCGCCGTAAACCTCGGTGTTGACCCGCGTAAATCCGACCAGGTCGTACGTAGCGCTACTGTGCTGCCGCACGGCACTGGCAAGACCGTTCGCGTTGCCGTTTTCACCCAGGGCCCAGCTGCTGAAGCTGCTCTGGCTGCAGGCGCTGACCGCGTAGGTATGGACGATCTGGCTGCCGAAATGAAAGGCGGCGACCTGAACTATGACGTCGTCATCGCATCGCCTGATGCCATGCGCGTTGTAGGTCAGCTGGGTCAGGTTCTGGGTCCTCGCGGCCTGATGCCTAACCCGAAAGTTGGTACCGTGACTCCAGACGTAGCCACTGCCGTGAAAAACGCCAAGGCTGGTCAGGTTCGCTACCGTACCGACAAGAACGGTATCATCCACACCTCCGTTGGCAAGGTCGGCTTTGAAGCTGGCAAGCTGAAGGAAAACGTTGAAGCCCTGATCGCTGACCTGAAGCGTATCAAGCCAGCTTCTTCGAAAGGTATCTACGTTAAGCGCGTTACCCTGAGCACCACCATGGGCCCAGGTCTGGTCATCGATCAGAGCTCGCTGAACGTGTAAGAACATGGTGGTGCGACATGTCGCGCCACCAGCAAAAATTGGGGTCCCTGCCTGGCGGGGGCTATCCAAGACCGTAGGCGGCGCAAGCCTTAAAAACCCAGCCCACGCAGATGGTGCTCCCGATTCGTTACCGAATCAGACACCAAAACGACATCAGGCTTCGGCCAGATGAAACGGTAAAAACCAGGAGTAAACCCGTGGCAATTAAACTCGAAGACAAGAAGGCCATCGTCGCTGAAGTCAACGAGGCTGCCAAAGTCGCTCTGTCCGCTGTCGTGGCTGATGCCCGTGGTGTGACTGTAGGCGCAATGACCGGACTCCGTAAAGAGGCCCGCGAAGCTGGCGTTTATGTACGTGTCGTACGTAACACCCTGCTCAAGCGCGCTGTTGAAGGCACCGAATTTTCGATCCTCAACGACGCGTTCAAAGGCCCGACCCTGATTGCTTTCTCCAACGAACACCCGGGCGCTGCTGCTCGTCTGTTCAAAGAGTTCGCCAAGGGTCAGGACAAGTTCGAGATCAAGGCAGCTGCGTTTGACGGCAATTTCATTGCAGCGAACCAGATCGACGTGTTGGCTACCCTGCCGACCCGCGACGAAGCTATTGCGAAACTGATGAGCGTTATTCAAGGCGCCACCAGCAAGCTGGCTCGTACTCTGGCAGCCATTCGCGACCAGAAAGAAGCTACCGCCGCCTAAGGCGTGCGAATTCTTTCAAAATCATACGTTTAATTTGATGGCTGCGTAGGCTGTCACCCCAATACAGGATTTAAGTCATGTCCCTGACTAACGAACAAATCATCGAAGCAATCGGCCAGAAAACCGTTCTGGAAGTTGTTGAGCTGATCAAAGCAATGGAAGAAACCTTCGGCGTTACCGCTGCTGTTGCCGCTGCTGGCCCAGCTGCTGCTGCTGCCGTTGTTGAAGAGCAGACCGAGTTCAACGTTGTTCTGGTTGAAGCCGGCGACAAGAAAGTGAACGTGATCAAAGCCGTTCGCGAGCTGACCGGTCTGGGCCTGAAAGAAGCCAAAGAGAAAGTCGATGGCGCTCCTCAGGTTGTAGCTGAAGGCGTTTCGAAAGAAGCCGCTGAAGACGCTAAGAAGAAGCTGGAAGAAGCAGGCGCTAAAGTCGAGCTGAAGTAATCTCGACCTTGCGATGCCAGCCTGAGCGTTGAGCAAAAGGCTGATGGCTGGTGGCTTATGCCACCGGCCTTTTTCCGTTATTGGTGGCCGGTCATGCCGGCCCCGATAACAAGCTGCAAGACACCCATGTGGGTGGCGCAAACCAAGGGGTTTGCACGATTTTCTGGCTGCTCCCGCCGGGAGAAGCCAAACAAGCAGGTGACCAAGCTGGGGAACGCTGATGGCTTACTCATACACTGAGAAAAAACGTATCCGCAAGGACTTTAGCAAGTTGCCGGACGTCATGGATGTGCCTTACCTCCTGGCCATCCAGCTGGATTCGTATCGCGAATTCCTGCAAGCGGGAGCATCCAAGGATAACTTCCGCGACGTCGGCCTGCACGCGGCCTTCAAATCGGTATTCCCGATCATCAGCTACTCCGGCAATGCTGCCCTGGAGTACGTAGGCTATCGCCTGGGCGAACCCGCCTTCGATGTGAAGGAATGTGTCCTGCGTGGTGTGACCTTCGCGGTACCACTGCGGGTCAAGGTGCGCCTGATCATCTTCGACAAGGAATCGTCGAACAAAGCGATCAAGGACATCAAAGAGCAAGAAGTCTACATGGGTGAAATCCCCCTGATGACTGAAAACGGTACCTTCGTAATCAACGGTACCGAGCGTGTGATCGTTTCCCAGCTGCACCGTTCGCCTGGTGTGTTCTTCGACCACGACCGTGGCAAGACCCACAGCTCCGGCAAGCTGCTGTACTCCGCTCGCATCATCCCTTACCGCGGCTCCTGGCTGGACTTCGAGTTCGACCCGAAGGACTGCGTGTTCGTGCGTATCGACCGTCGCCGCAAACTGCCGGCCTCGGTGCTGCTGCGTGCCCTGGGCTACAGCACTGAAGAAGTGCTGAATACCTTCTACACCACCAACGTGTTCCACATTTCCGGCGAAAAACTTAGCCTGGAACTGGTGCCACAGCGTCTGCGTGGTGAAGTTGCTGTCATGGACATCCATGACGAAACCGGCAAAGTCATCGTCGAGCAAGGCCGCCGTATTACCGCGCGCCACATCAACCAGATCGAAAAGGCCGGCGTCAAGCAGCTGGACGTTCCTATGGAATACGTCCTGGGCCGCACCACCGCCAAGGCTATCGTGCATCCGGCTACCGGTGAGATCCTCGCCGAGTGCAACACCGAGATGACCACCGAGCTGCTGATCAAGGTCGCCAAGGCGCAGGTTGTCCGTATCGAGACCCTGTACACCAACGACATCGACTGCGGTCCGTTCATCTCCGACACGCTGAAGATCGACACCACCAGCAACCAGCTGGAAGCCCTGGTCGAAATCTACCGCATGATGCGTCCAGGCGAGCCGCCGACCAAGGACGCCGCCGAGACCCTGTTCAACAACCTGTTCTTCAGCGCCGAGCGTTACGATCTGTCCGCCGTTGGCCGCATGAAGTTCAACCGTCGTATCGGTCGTACCGAGATCGAGGGTTCGGGCGTGCTGAGCAAGGAAGATATCGTCGAGGTCCTGAAGACCCTGGTCGATATCCGTAACGGCAAAGGCATTGTCGACGACATCGACCACCTGGGTAACCGTCGCGTTCGTTGCGTCGGCGAGATGGCCGAGAACCAGTTCCGCGTTGGCCTGGTGCGTGTAGAGCGCGCGGTCAAGGAACGTCTGTCGATGGCGGAAAGCGAAGGCCTGATGCCGCAAGACCTGATCAACGCCAAGCCGGTTGCGGCGGCGGTGAAAGAGTTCTTCGGTTCCAGCCAGCTGTCCCAGTTCATGGACCAGAACAACCCGCTCTCCGAGATCACCCACAAGCGCCGCGTCTCTGCACTCGGCCCTGGCGGTCTGACCCGTGAGCGTGCTGGCTTTGAAGTCCGTGACGTGCACCCGACCCACTACGGCCGTGTGTGCCCGATCGAGACCCCTGAAGGTCCGAACATCGGTCTGATCAACTCCCTGGCAGCCTATGCCCGCACCAACCAGTACGGCTTCCTGGAAAGCCCGTACCGCGTGGTGAAAGAAGGTGTGGTCAGCGACGACATCGTGTTCCTGTCGGCCATTGAAGAAGCCGATCACGTTATCGCCCAGGCTTCGGCCGCGATGAACGACAAGAAGCAGCTGATCGATGAGCTGGTAGCGGTCCGTCACCTGAACGAATTCACCGTCAAGGCGCCGGAAGACGTCACCCTGATGGACGTGTCGCCGAAGCAGGTTGTTTCCGTCGCTGCCTCGCTGATCCCGTTCCTCGAGCACGACGACGCCAACCGTGCACTGATGGGTTCGAACATGCAGCGTCAGGCTGTACCGACCCTGCGTGCCGACAAGCCGCTGGTAGGTACCGGCATGGAGCGCAACGTTGCCCGTGACTCCGGTGTCTGCGTGGTTGCTCGCCGCGGTGGCGTGATCGACTCGGTCGACGCCAGCCGTATCGTCGTTCGCGTCAATGACGATGAAGTCGAGACCGGTGAAGCCGGTGTGGACATCTACAACCTGACCAAGTACACCCGTTCCAACCAGAACACCTGCATCAACCAGCGTCCGCTGGTCAGCAAGGGTGACAAGGTTCAGCGCAGCGACATCATGGCCGACGGCCCGTCCACCGACATGGGTGAGCTGGCACTGGGTCAGAACATGCGTATCGCCTTCATGGCGTGGAACGGCTTCAACTTCGAAGACTCCATCTGCCTGTCCGAACGTGTGGTGCAGGAAGACCGCTTCACCACGATCCACATTCAGGAACTGACCTGTGTGGCGCGTGATACCAAGCTTGGCCCAGAGGAAATCACTGCGGACATCCCGAACGTGGGTGAAGCCGCACTGAACAAGCTGGACGAAGCCGGTATCGTCTACGTGGGTGCGGAAGTCGGCGCGGGTGACATCCTGGTCGGTAAAGTTACGCCAAAAGGCGAAACCCAGCTGACTCCGGAAGAAAAACTGCTGCGCGCCATCTTCGGCGAAAAAGCCAGCGACGTTAAGGACACTTCCCTGCGCGTGCCAACCGGCACCAAGGGCACTGTCATCGACGTACAGGTCTTCACCCGTGATGGCGTGGAGCGCGACAGCCGCGCCCTGGCCATCGAGAAGATGCAGCTGGACGAGATCCGCAAGGACCTCAACGAAGAGTTCCGCATCGTCGAAGGCGCAACCTTCGAGCGTCTGCGTTCTGCCCTGGGCGGCCAAGTGGTCGACGGTGGCGCGGGCCTGAAGAAAGGCACCGTGATCTCCGACGAAGTACTGGACGGTCTGGAGCACGGCCAGTGGTTCAAGCTGCGCATGGCTGAAGATGCACTGAACGAGCAGCTGGAAAAGGCTCAGCAGTACATCGTTGACCGTCGCCGTCTGCTGGACGACAAGTTCGAAGACAAGAAGCGCAAGCTGCAGCAGGGCGATGACCTGGCACCAGGCGTACTGAAGATAGTCAAGGTTTACCTGGCAATCCGCCGTCGCATCCAGCCGGGTGACAAGATGGCCGGCCGTCACGGTAACAAAGGTGTTGTCTCGGTTATCATGCCGGTTGAAGACATGCCGCACGACGCCAACGGTACTCCGGTCGACGTCGTACTGAACCCGCTGGGCGTACCTTCGCGTATGAACGTTGGTCAGATCCTCGAAACCCACCTGGGCCTTGCGGCCAAAGGCCTGGGCGAGAAGATCGACCGCATGCTCGAAGAGCAGCGCAAAGCCGCTGAGCTGCGTGTGTTCCTGACCGAGGTCTACAACGAGATCGGTGGTCGTCAGGAAAACCTCGACGAGTTCTCCGACGCCGAGATCCTGGCCCTGGCGCACAACCTGAAGAAAGGTGTGCCTATGGCTACTCCGGTCTTCGATGGTGCCAAGGAGCGCGAGATCAAGGCCATGCTGAAACTGGCAGACCTGCCAGAAAGCGGCCAGATGGTGCTGTTCGATGGCCGTACCGGCAACAAGTTCGAGCGTCCGGTGACCGTTGGTTACATGTACATGCTCAAGCTGAACCACTTGGTGGACGACAAGATGCACGCGCGTTCCACTGGTTCCTACAGCCTGGTTACCCAGCAGCCGCTGGGTGGTAAGGCGCAGTTCGGTGGTCAGCGTTTCGGGGAGATGGAAGTGTGGGCGCTGGAAGCATACGGCGCGGCATACACCCTGCAAGAAATGCTCACAGTGAAGTCGGACGACGTGAACGGCCGTACCAAGATGTACAAGAACATCGTGGATGGCGATCACCGTATGGAGCCGGGCATGCCCGAGTCCTTCAACGTGTTGATCAAAGAGATCCGTTCCCTCGGTATCGATATCGATCTGGAAACCGAATAACACGTGACGCGAAGGGGAGTGGGGCAGGTAATGCCCGCTCCCTGCTCCGCCAGGAGGAAAGGCCTTGAAAGACCTACTGAATTTGCTGAAAAACCAGGGTCAAGTCGAAGAGTTCGACGCCATCCGCATCGGTCTGGCGTCGCCTGAAATGATCCGTTCGTGGTCGTTCGGTGAAGTTAAGAAGCCGGAAACCATCAACTACCGTACGTTCAAGCCTGAGCGTGACGGCCTGTTCTGCGCCAAGATCTTTGGCCCAGTCAAGGACTACGAGTGCCTGTGCGGCAAGTACAAGCGCCTCAAGCACCGTGGCGTAATCTGCGAGAAGTGCGGCGTTGAAGTTGCCCTGGCCAAAGTGCGTCGTGAGCGCATGGCGCACATCGAGCTGGCCTCGCCGGTCGCCCACATCTGGTTCCTGAAGTCGCTGCCGTCCCGTATCGGCCTGCTGATGGACATGACCCTGCGTGACATCGAGCGCGTGCTCTACTTCGAGAGCTACGTCGTTATCGACCCGGGCATGACCACCCTGGAAAAGGGCCAGCTGCTGAACGACGAGCAGTACTTCGAAGCGCTGGAAGAGTTCGGTGACGACTTCGACGCCCGCATGGGGGCCGAGGCTGTCCGCGAACTGCTGCACGCTATCGACCTGGAGCACGAGATCGGCCGCCTGCGCGAAGAAATTCCGCAGACCAACTCGGAAACCAAGATCAAGAAGCTGTCCAAGCGCCTGAAGCTGATGGAAGCTTTCCAGGGCTCGGGCAACCTGCCTGAGTGGATGGTGCTGACCGTTCTGCCAGTACTGCCGCCGGACCTGCGTCCGCTGGTGCCGCTGGATGGTGGCCGCTTCGCGACCTCCGACCTGAACGACCTGTATCGTCGGGTGATCAACCGTAACAACCGTCTGAAGCGCCTGCTGGATCTGTCGGCGCCGGACATCATCGTGCGCAACGAAAAGCGCATGCTGCAGGAGGCGGTCGACGCCCTGCTGGACAACGGCCGTCGCGGTCGCGCCATCACTGGCTCGAACAAGCGTCCGCTGAAGTCCCTGGCCGACATGATCAAAGGTAAGCAAGGTCGCTTCCGTCAGAACTTGCTCGGTAAGCGTGTGGACTACTCCGGCCGTTCGGTAATTACCGTAGGCCCGACCCTGCGTCTGCACCAGTGCGGTCTGCCGAAGAAGATGGCCCTCGAGCTGTTCAAGCCGTTCATTTTCGGCAAGCTGGAAATGCGTGGTCTGGCGACCACCATCAAGGCTGCCAAGAAGATGGTCGAGCGCGAGCTGCCAGAGGTATGGGACGTTCTCGCCGAGGTGATCCGCGAACACCCCGTACTGCTCAACCGTGCGCCAACCCTGCACCGTCTGGGTATCCAGGCCTTTGAACCGGTTCTGATCGAAGGTAAAGCCATCCAACTGCACCCGCTGGTCTGCGCCGCGTACAACGCCGACTTCGACGGTGACCAGATGGCCGTTCACGTGCCGCTGACGCTGGAAGCCCAGCTCGAAGCGCGCGCGCTGATGATGTCGACCAACAACATTCTGTCGCCAGCCAACGGTGAGCCAATCATCGTTCCGTCGCAGGACGTTGTACTGGGTCTGTACTACATGACCCGTGAGGCCATCAATGCCAAGGGCGAAGGTCGCGTATTCGCCGACCTGCAGGAAGTCGACCGCGTATTCCGCGCCGGCGAAGCTGCCCTGCACGCGAAAATCAAGGTTCGTATCAACGAAACCGTGAAAGAGCGTGATGGCTCGGTGGTCAAGAACACCCGTATCGTCGACACCACCGTCGGCCGTGCGCTGCTGTTCCAGGTTGTACCGGCAGGCCTGCCGTACGATGTGGTCAACCAGCCAATGAAGAAAAAGGCGATCTCCAAGCTGATCAACCAGTGCTACCGCGTGGTTGGTCTGAAAGAGACCGTCATCTTCGCTGACCAGTTGATGTATACCGGTTTCGCCTACTCGACCATTTCCGGTGTTTCCATCGGTGTTAACGACTTCGTTATCCCGGACGAGAAAGCCCGCATCATCGGTAACGCTACCGATGAAGTGAAGGAAATCGAGAGCCAGTACGCCTCCGGCCTGGTAACCCAGGGCGAGAAGTACAACAAGGTCATCGACTTGTGGTCCAAGGCGAACGACGAAGTGTCCAAGGCGATGATGGCCAACCTCTCGAAAGAGAAGGTCATCGACCGCGAGGGCAAGGAAGTCGAGCAAGAGTCCTTCAACTCGATGTACATGATGGCTGACTCGGGTGCGCGGGGTTCCGCAGCACAGATCCGTCAGCTGGCTGGTATGCGTGGCCTGATGGCCAAGCCGGACGGCTCGATCATCGAGACGCCGATCACCGCGAACTTCCGTGAAGGTCTGAGCGTACTCCAGTACTTCATCTCGACCCACGGTGCTCGTAAGGGTCTGGCGGATACCGCCTTGAAGACTGCGAACTCGGGTTACCTGACGCGTCGTCTGGTGGACGTTGCCCAGGATCTGGTGGTTACCGAGATCGACTGCGGCACCGACCAAGGCCTGCTGATGACTCCGCACATCGAAGGCGGCGACGTTGTAGAGCCGCTGGGTGAGCGTGTACTGGGTCGTGTCATCGCCCGCGACGTGTTCAAGCCAGGCACCGAGGACGTGATCGTTCCGGCCGGTACCCTGGTCGACGAGCAGTGGGTCGAGTTCATCGAGCTGAACAGCATCGACGAAGTGATCGTGCGTTCGCCGATCAGCTGCGAAACCCGCTACGGCATCTGCGCCAAGTGCTACGGTCGTGACCTGGCTCGCGGTCACCAGGTGAACATCGGTGAAGCTGTCGGCGTTATCGCTGCACAGTCGATCGGTGAGCCGGGTACCCAGCTGACCATGCGTACGTTCCACATCGGTGGTGCTGCAAGCCGTACTTCGGCTGCCGACAGCGTCCAGGTGAAGAACGGCGGCATGGTGCGTCTGCACAACCTGAAGCAGGTCGAGCGTGCCGACGGCAACCTGGTTGCCGTATCGCGTTCCGGTGAGTTGGCCATTGCCGACGAATTCGGCCGTGAGCGTGAGCGCTACAAGCTGCCTTACGGTGCAGTGATTTCGGTCAAGGAAGGTGAAAAGGTCGAAGCTGGCGCCATCGTCGCCAAGTGGGACCCGCACACCCACCCGATCGTGACCGAGCTGAAAGGTACCGTGACCTTCGTGGGCATGGAAGAAAACATCACCATCAAGCGTCAGACCGATGAACTGACCGGCTTGACCAACATTGAAGTACTGGACGTGAAGGATCGCCCTGCCGCAGGCAAGGAAATCCGTCCGGCAATCAAGATGGTCGATGCCGCTGGCAAGGATCTGTACCTGCCAGGTACCGACGTACCTGCCCAGTACTTCCTGCCGGCCAACGCCCTCGTGGGTGTGGCTGACGGTGCCCAGATCGGTGTCGGTGACGTTATTGCGCGTATCCCGCAAGAAACGTCGAAGACCCGTGACATCACCGGTGGTCTGCCGCGCGTTGCCGACCTGTTCGAAGCGCGTCGTCCGAAAGAAGCCTCGATTCTGGCTGAAGTCAGCGGCACCATCGCATTCGGTAAAGAGACCAAGGGCAAGCGTCGCCTGGTGATCACTCCGACCGACGGTAGCGATCCGTACGAAGAGCTGATTCCGAAGTGGCGCCACCTGAACGTGTTCGAAGGTGAGCAGGTAAACCGCGGTGAAGTTATCTCCGACGGCCCGAGCGATCCGCACGACATCCTGCGTCTGCTGGGTGTCAGCGCGCTGGCGAAGTACATCGTCAACGAGATCCAGGACGTTTACCGTCTGCAAGGCGTGAAGATCAACGACAAGCACATCGAGACCATCCTGCGTCAGATGCTGCGCAAGGTCGAGATCTCCGAGTCGGGCGATTCCAGCTTCATCAAGGGCGACCAGATGGAACTGACCCAGGTACTGGTAGAGAACGAGCGTCTCGCCAGCGAGGACAAGTTCATCTCCAAGTTCACCCGTGTGCTGCTGGGTATCACCAAGGCCTCGCTGTCGACCGAGTCGTTCATCTCCGCGGCTTCCTTCCAGGAAACCACCCGCGTACTGACCGAAGCGGCGGTAACCGGCAAGCGCGACTACCTGCGCGGCCTGAAGGAGAACGTGGTTGTGGGTCGTTTGATCCCAGCCGGTACTGGTCTGGCTTACCACAGCGAGCGCAAGCGTCGCCGTGATGCCGACAAACCGTTGCGTGTCAGCGCCAGTGAGGTGGAAGCCGCACTGACCGAAGCGCTGAATTCCAGCGGTAACTAAGTCCAGGGCGGGGCCCCGGCTACCCTCGAACGGGCATCGGTGACATGAAATGTTGCCGATGATCGGGCGAGGAGGGCCGGGGCCTTGTCTTGACTGGGTGCAAGATCCTCTTTAGACTTTTGTACCCTTAAATTTGGTGAGGCTCCGTCTCGCCAATTTTTGGCTTTCTTGCAAGACAATAGAGTCGCAAGACAATCAGTGGAGCTAGTAGATGGCAACTATCAACCAGCTGGTACGTCAGCCGCGTAAGCGTTCGGTCGAGAAGTCCGACGTTCCTGCGCTGCAGAACTGCCCGCAACGTCGTGGCGTGTGCACCCGTGTGTACACCACCACGCCGAAAAAACCTAACTCGGCACTGCGTAAAGTATGCCGTGTGCGTCTGACCAACGGTTTCGAGGTTTCCTCGTACATCGGTGGTGAAGGCCACAACCTGCAAGAGCACAGCGTCGTCCTGATCCGTGGCGGCCGTGTAAAAGACTTGCCAGGTGTTCGTTACCACACCGTTCGCGGCTCTCTGGATACTTCGGGCGTCAAAGGCCGTAACCAGGGTCGTTCGAAATACGGTACCAAGCGTCCGAAGTAATCGGCCGTTTGCAGACATCCATTTTTTTGAGTCGATAAGAGTAAGGTCGGGCAGGGGTCGAAGACCCGCGTCCCGGGCTAACCTGAAGACCGTTTGAGGGCTTATCATGCCAAGACGTCGTGTAGCAGCAAAACGTGAGATCCTTGACGATCCGAAGTACGGATCCCAGATCCTCGCCAAGTTCATGAACCACGTGATGGAAAGCGGCAAGAAGGCCGTAGCCGAGCGCATCGTTTACGGTGCCCTGGATACCGTCAAAGCACGCAAGAACAGCGACCCCCTGGAAATCTTCGAGAAAGCTCTCGACGCCATCGCTCCGCTGGTCGAAGTCAAGTCCCGCCGTGTAGGCGGTGCTACTTACCAGGTTCCGGTTGAAGTTCGTCCATCCCGTCGTAACGCTCTGGCAATGCGCTGGCTCGTAGACTACGCCCGCAAGCGCGGCGAGAAGTCGATGGCTCTGCGTCTGGCCGGCGAACTGCTGGATGCTGCCGAAGGCAAGGGTGCTGCAGTCAAGAAGCGTGAAGACGTGCACCGTATGGCTGAAGCCAACAAAGCGTTCTCGCACTACCGCTTCTAATTCAAGCATCAATCATTTCGCGAGGGCTTTATGGCTCGTACTACAGCAATTAACCGCTACCGTAACATCGGTATCTGTGCCCACGTTGACGCGGGCAAGACTACCACTACCGAGCGGATCCTGTTCTACACAGGTCTGAGCCACAAGATGGGCGAGGTGCATGACGGCGCCGCGACCACCGACTGGATGGTGCAGGAGCAGGAGCGGGGTATCACCATTACCTCCGCTGCCGTTACCACCTTCTGGAAAGGTTCCCGTGGTCAGTACGACAACTACCGCGTAAACGTCATCGATACCCCCGGCCACGTTGACTTCACCATTGAAGTAGAGCGTTCGCTGCGCGTACTCGACGGCGCGGTCGTTGTGTTCTGCGGTACCTCCGGCGTTGAGCCGCAGTCCGAAACCGTATGGCGTCAGGCCAACAAGTACGGCGTTCCACGTGTTGTCTACGTGAACAAGATGGACCGTGCCGGTGCCAACTTCCTGCGCGTTGTAGGTCAGATCAAGAACCGTCTGGGTCACACCCCGGTTCCGGTTCAGCTGGCCATCGGTGCAGAAGATGACTTCCAGGGTCAGGTTGACCTGATCAAGATGAAAGCCATCTACTGGAACGACGACGACAAAGGCACCACCTATCGCGAGGAAGAAATTCCTGCCGAGCTGGTGGATCTGGCCAACGAATGGCGCAGCAACATGGTCGAGGCTGCTGCCGAGGCCAGCGAAGAGCTGATGAACAAGTACCTTGAAGAAGGTGACCTGTCCGTCGAAGACATCAAGGCTGGTCTGCGCGCCCGTACTCTGGCGAGCGAGATCGTTCCTGCTGTCTGCGGTTCTTCGTTCAAGAACAAGGGCGTTCCCCTGGTTCTCGATGCCGTCATTGACTACCTGCCTGCGCCAACCGAGATCCCTGCGATCAAGGGTATCCACCCTGATCTGATCGACGTGCCGAAGGATGAAGTCAAGCCAGAACAGTACGACGAGCGTCCTGCTGACGACGACGAGCCGTTCTCGGCTCTGGCGTTCAAGATCGCTACCGACCCGTTCGTGGGCACCCTGACCTTCGTCCGCGTTTACTCGGGCTTCCTGACCTCTGGTGACTCCGTCATCAACTCGGTCAAGGGCAAGAAAGAGCGCGTTGGCCGTATGGTGCAGATGCACGCCAACCAGCGTGAAGAAATCAAGGAAGTACGTGCAGGCGACATCGCTGCTCTGATCGGGATGAAGGACGTCACCACCGGTGATACCCTGTGCAACCTCGACAAGCCGATCATCCTTGAGCGTATGGACTTCCCTGAGCCGGTAATTTCGCTCTCCGTAGAGCCGAAAACCAAGGCTGACCAGGAGAAGATGGGTATCGCACTGGGCAAGCTGGCCCAGGAAGACCCGTCGTTCCGCGTCAAGACCGACGAAGAAACCGGCCAGACCATCATCTCCGGTATGGGTGAGCTGCACCTGGACATTCTCGTTGACCGCATGAAGCGCGAATTCAACGTCGAGTGCAACGTCGGCAAGCCGCAGGTTTCGTACCGCGAGAAGATCACCAAGTCCAACGTCGAGATCGAAGGCAAGTTCGTTCGTCAGTCGGGTGGTCGTGGTCAGTTCGGTCACTGCTGGATCCGTTTCTCGGAGCCAGACGTCGACGAGAAGGGCAACATCACCGAAGGTCTGGTCTTCACCAACGAAGTCGTTGGTGGTGTGATTCCGAAGGAATTCATCGCCCCGATCCAGAAGGGTATCGAAGAGCAGATGAAAAACGGCGTTGTTGCCGGCTATCCGCTGCTCGGCCTGAAGGCTACAGTGTTCGACGGTTCGTACCACGACGTCGACTCCAACGAAATGGCGTTCAAGATCGCCGCTTCGATGGCGACCAAGCAACTGGCCCAGAAGGGCGGTGGCGTGGTGCTTGAGCCGATCATGAAGGTCGAAGTTGTAACCCCGGAAGACTACCTGGGTGACGTGATGGGTGACCTGAGCCGTCGTCGTGGGATGATCCAGGGTAATGAAGACTCGGTGTCCGGCAAGGTAATCACTGCTGAGGTACCACTCGGAGAAATGTTCGGTTATGCAACCGACGTTCGTTCCATGTCTCAGGGTCGCGCAAGCTACTCCATGGAATTCTCCAAATACGCCGAAGCTCCGTCGAACATCGTCGAAGCACTCGTTAAAAAACAAGGCTAATCCCCTTTAGGCAAGAGGTTCACTGTCGTGGCTAAAGAAAAATTTGATCGTTCCCTTCCCCACGTTAACGTCGGCACCATCGGCCACGTTGACCACGGTAAGACCACTCTGACCGCAGCTCTGACTCGCGTCTGCTCCGAAGTTTTCGGTTCGGCAGTCGTTGAGTTCGACAAGATCGACTCGGCTCCGGAAGAAAAAGCGCGCGGTATTACCATTAACACCGCTCACGTCGAGTACAACTCGAACATTCGTCACTACGCTCACGTTGACTGCCCAGGTCACGCTGACTACGTGAAGAACATGATCACCGGTGCTGCCCAGATGGACGGCGCGATCCTGGTTTGCTCGGCCGCCGATGGTCCGATGCCACAAACCCGTGAGCACATCCTGCTGTCCCGTCAGGTTGGCGTTCCGTACATCGTGGTCTTCCTGAACAAGGCTGACCTGGTAGACGACGCTGAGCTGCTGGAACTGGTCGAGATGGAAGTTCGCGACCTGCTGTCCACCTACGACTTCCCAGGCGACGACACCCCGATCATCATCGGCTCGGCTCGTATGGCGCTGGAAGGCAAAGACGACAACGAAATGGGCACTACCGCTGTCAAGAAGCTGGTAGAAACTCTGGATGCCTACATCCCTGAGCCAGTTCGTGCCATCGACCAGCCATTCCTGATGCCAATCGAAGACGTATTCTCGATCTCGGGTCGTGGTACCGTTGTTACCGGCCGTATCGAGCGTGGTATCGTCCGCGTTCAGGATCCGCTGGAAATCGTTGGTCTGCGTGACACCTCCACCACCACCTGCACCGGTGTTGAGATGTTCCGCAAGCTGCTGGACGAAGGTCGTGCTGGCGAGAACTGCGGCGTTCTGCTGCGTGGTACCAAGCGTGACGACGTTGAGCGTGGCCAGGTTCTGGTCAAGCCAGGTTCGGTCAAGCCGCACACCAAGTTCACCGCAGAAGTCTACGTTCTGTCGAAGGAAGAAGGCGGCCGTCACACTCCGTTCTTCAAAGGCTATCGTCCTCAGTTCTACTTCCGTACCACTGACGTGACCGGTAACTGCGAACTGCCGGAAGGCGTTGAAATGGTAATGCCAGGTGACAACATTCAGATGACTGTTACCCTGATCAAGACCATCGCAATGGAAGACGGTCTGCGCTTCGCTATCCGTGAAGGCGGTCGTACCGTCGGCGCCGGCGTCGTAGCCAAAATCATCGAGTAATCTCTCGACCGATTGAAAAAACCCCCGCTCAGCGGGGGTTTTTTTTATTGGGTTGACACTAAATGGGGGCGTCTATAGAATCACGCCTCCTTTTAGCGGGCGTAGTGCGTCCGTTGGGAACAGCCTGGAGTCTGAAATCCAATGCAAAATCAGCAAATCCGTATCAGGTTGAAGGCTTTCGACCATCGCCTGATCGACCAATCCACCCAGGAAATCGTGGAAACCGCGAAACGTACTGGTGCACAAGTGCGTGGTCCAATTCCACTGCCTACCCGCAAAGAGCGTTTCACCGTTCTGGTTTCCCCGCACGTCAACAAAGACGCGCGTGACCAGTACGAGATCCGCACTCATAAGCGTGTTCTGGACATCGTCCAGCCAACGGATAAAACCGTTGACGCGCTGATGAAGCTTGATCTGGCGGCAGGTGTGGAAGTACAGATCAGCCTCGGCTAAGACTTCGGTCTAGTCGTGTAACGCTCTGAAATGGGCGGCCATAGCGGGTGAAAGCCCCGTACACTCATGAGGTTTACAACATGACTATTGGTGTAATCGGTCGCAAGTGCGGTATGACCCGCATTTTCACCGAAGAAGGTGTCTCCATTCCGGTCACGGTCATTGAGATCGAGCCGAATCGCGTCACCCAGTTCAAAACTGAAGAAACCGATGGCTACCGTGCAGTGCAAGTCACTGTCGGCGAGCGTCGTGCTTCGCGTGTGACTGCCGCTCAGGCAGGCCACTTCGCCAAGGCCAACGTTGCCGCTGGTCGCGGTGTTTGGGAGTTCCGTCTTGAAGAAGGCGATTTCCAGGCTGGCGATCTGATCAAAGCTGAACTCTTCACTGCAGGCCAGCTGGTTGACGTTACTGGTCAGTCCAAAGGTAAAGGCTTTGCCGGTACCATCAAGCGCTGGAACTTCCGTGGTCAGGACAACACCCACGGTAACTCCGTGTCGCACCGTGTTCCTGGTTCCATCGGCCAGTGCCAGACTCCTGGTCGTGTGTTCAAGGGCAAGAAAATGTCCGGTCACATGGGCGCCGAGCGCGTGACTGTTCAGTCCCTGGAAGTAGTTCGCGTAGACGCTGAACGCAACCTGCTGCTGATCAAAGGTGCCGTACCTGGCGCTACTGGTGGCGACGTGGTTGTACGTCCAGCTGTCAAGGCTCGCGGTTAAGGGGAAACTGACATGCAACTTAATGTAAATGACGCTCAGGCGATCGAAGTTTCCGAACTGACTTTCGGTGGCGAATTCAACGAGACGCTGGTTCACCAAGCAGTCGTGGCCTACATGGCTGGCGGCCGTCAGGGTACCAAGCAGCAGAAGACCCGTTCTGACGTGGCTGGTGGCGGTAAGCGCCCATGGCGTCAGAAGGGTACTGGCCGTGCTCGTGCTGGTACCACTCGTGGTCCGATCTGGCGTGGCGGTGGTGTAACCTTCGCAGCTCGCCCTCAAGATCACTCGCAGAAGCTCAACAAGAAGATGTACCGCGCAGCACTGCGCTCCATCCTCGCTGAGCTGGTGCGTAGCGACCGTCTGGTCGTGGTTCAGGACTTCGCTGTTGAAGCGCCAAAAACCAAAGATCTGCTGAACAAGCTGAACGGCATGGGTCTGAGCGATGTTTTGATCGTTTCCGACGCTGTTGATCAGAACCTGTACCTGGCTGCTCGTAACCTGCCGCACGTCGATGTACGTGACGTACAAGGTTCCGACCCGGTCAGTCTGATCGCATACGAGAAAGTGTTGATCACTGTCTCGGCCGTGAAGAAATTCGAGGAGCTGCTGGGATGAACCAGGAACGCGTATTCAAAGTCCTCCTTGGCCCGCACGTTTCCGAGAAGGCTACCGTTCTGGCTGAGAAAAAAGGCCAGTTCGTATTCAAGGTTGCTACCGATGCAACCAAGCTGGAAATCAAGAAAGCTGTCGAAGGCCTGTTCAACGTAAAAGTTGAAAACGTGTCGACTGTTAACGTTCTGGGTAAAACCAAGCGTACCGCACGTGGTCTGGGCAAGCGTAATGACTGGAAGAAGGCGATCGTCTCCCTTCAGCCAGGCCAAGATCTCGATTTCAGCAGCAGTGCTGAGTAAGGAAGGGGTGCATCATGGCAATCGTTAAATGCAAACCGACTTCCCCTGGCCGCCGTTTCGTGGTCAAGGTGGTCAACAAGGAGCTGCACAAAGGCGCTCCTCACGCACCGCTGATCGAGAAAAAATCGAAGTCTGGTGGTCGTAACAACAATGGCCGCATTACCACTCGTCACGTTGGTGGTGGTCATAAGCAGCATTACCGTCTGGTCGACTTCCGTCGCAACGACAAAGATGGCATTCCAGCCACTGTCGAGCGTATCGAATACGACCCGAACCGTACTGCTCACATCGCCCTGCTGTGCTACGCAGACGGTGAGCGTCGCTACATCATCGCCCCTAAAGGCGTGAGCGCTGGCGACCAGCTGATCGCAGGTGCACTGGCCCCAATCAAGGCCGGTAACTCCCTGCAGCTGCGCAACATTCCAGTAGGTAGCACCATCCACGGCATCGAACTGAAGCCGGGTAAAGGTGCACAGATCGCTCGTTCCGCTGGTGCTTCGGCTCAGCTGATCGCTCGCGAAGGTGTCTACGTGACCCTGCGTCTGCGCTCTGGTGAAATGCGTAAAGTCCTGGCTGAGTGCCGTGCGACCCTGGGCGAAGTCTCGAACTCCGAGCACAGCCTGCGTTCGCTGGGTAAAGCTGGTGCCAAACGCTGGCGCGGCGTTCGCCCAACCGTTCGTGGTGTTGCCATGAACCCGGTTGACCACCCACACGGTGGTGGTGAAGGTCGTACCTCCGGTGGTCGTCATCCGGTATCGCCATGGGGCTTCCCAACCAAGGGTGCTAAAACCCGTGGTAATAAGCGTACCGACAACATGATCGTCCGTCGTCGCAAGTAACTAGAGGGATACGACAGTGCCACGTTCTCTGAAAAAAGGTCCTTTTATCGATCTTCACCTGCTGAAGAAGGTCGAAGTGGCGGTGGAGAAGAATGATCGCAAGCCAGTTAAAACCTGGTCGCGTCGTTCGATGATCCTGCCACAAATGGTCGGTCTGACCATCGCGGTACACAACGGTCGTCAACATGTCCCAGTTCTGGTGAACGAAGACATGGTCGGCCACAAACTGGGCGAGTTCGCCGGTACCCGCACCTATCGCGGGCACGTGGCTGACAAGAAAGCCAAGCGTTAAGGGGTAAGGAAATGGAAGTAGCCGCTAAGTTGTCGGGCGCTCGAATCTCCGCCCAGAAAGCCCGCTTGGTCGCCGACCAGATCCGCGGGAAGAAGGTGGGCGAAGCGCTCAACCTGTTGGCCTTCAGCAGCAAAAAAGCTGCTGAAATCATGAAGAAAGTCCTCGAGTCGGCCGTAGCCAACGCCGAACACAACGAAGGCGCAGACGTTGATGACCTGAAGGTCTCCACCGTCTTCGTCAACGAAGGGCGTTCGCTGAAGCGCATCATGCCACGTGCCAAAGGCCGTGCTGATCGCATCGTCAAGCGGTCTTGCCATATCACTGTCAAGGTTGCGGACAAGTAACGGAGTCGATCAGATGGGTCAGAAAGTACATCCCACTGGCATTCGCCTGGGAATCGTCAAGGAGCACACCTCCGTCTGGTACGCAGACGGTGCTACTTACGCAGATTACCTGTTGAAGGATCTGAAAACGCGTGAGTACCTCCAAGACAAACTAAAAAGCGCGTCCGTAAGCCGTATCGATATTCATCGTCCGGCTCAAACTGCACGCATCACCATCCACACCGCTCGTCCAGGTATCGTTATCGGGAAGAAAGGTGAAGATGTCGAGAAGCTGCGTCAGGACCTGACCAAGCAGATGGGTGTGCCTGTGCACATCAACATCGAAGAGATCCGCAAGCCGGAACTCGACGCTATGCTGGTTGCGCAGAGCGTAGCTCAGCAGCTGGAACGCCGCGTAATGTTCCGTCGCGCCATGAAGCGCGCCGTACAGAACGCCATGCGTATTGGTGCCAAGGGCATCAAGATCCAGGTGAGCGGTCGTCTCGGCGGTGCTGAGATTGCTCGTACCGAGTGGTATCGCGAAGGTCGTGTGCCACTGCACACCCTGCGTGCCGATATCGACTACAACACCTACGAAGCTCACACCACTTACGGTGTGATCGGTGTGAAGGTTTGGATCTTCAAAGGCGAAGTTATTGGTGGTCGCCAAGAAGAACTGAAACCACAAGCACCAGCGCCTCGTAAAAAAGCTGCTAAGTAAGGGGTACGCCAAATGTTGCAACCAAAGCGTACAAAATTCCGCAAGCAGATGACTGGCCACAACCGTGGTCTGGCACTGCGCGGTAGCAAAGTCAGCTTCGGCGAATTCGCCCTGAAAGCTGTTGCTCGCGGTCGCCTCACCGCTCGCCAGATCGAGTCCGCACGTCGTGCGCTGACCCGTCACGTTAAGCGTGGCGGCAAGATCTGGATCCGTGTGTTCCCGGACAAGCCGATCTCCAAGAAGCCTCTCGAGGTTCGTATGGGTAAAGGTAAGGGTTCCGTGGAGTACTGGGTTGCCCAGATCCAGCCAGGCAAAGTCCTGTACGAGATCGAGGGTGTTTCTGAAGAGCTGGCGCGCGAAGCTTTCGCCCTGGCTGCTGCAAAGCTGCCTCTCGCCACCTCCTTTGTTAAGCGGACGGTGATGTGATGAAAGCGAATGAACTTCGTGAAAAATCGGCACAGCAACTGAACGAGCAACTGCTCGGCTTGCTGCGCGACCAGTTCAATCTGCGTATGCAGAAAGCAACTGGCCAGTTGGGGCAGTCGCACCTGCTCTCGCAAGTTAAGCGTGACATCGCTCGCGTGAAAACTGTGCTCAACCAGCAGGCAGGTAAGTGATCATGGCTGAAGCTGAAAAAACCGTCCGTACGCTGACTGGCCGTGTCGTCAGCGACAAAATGGACAAGACCATCACCGTTCTGATCGAGCGTCGCGTCAAGCACCCGATCTACGGTAAATACGTTAAGCGTTCGACTAAGCTGCACGCGCACGACGAAACCAACCAGTGCAAAATCGGCGACAAGGTTTCCATTACCGAAACCCGTCCGCTGGCCAAGACCAAGTCCTGGGCACTGGTTGAAGTCCTCGAACGCGCTGTTGAAGTCTAAGGGCTAGGGGTCGGAGAAATTTTATGATTCAGACTCAATCCATGCTCGATGTGGCCGATAACAGCGGCGCTCGTCGCGTCATGTGCATCAAGGTGCTCGGCGGCTCGCATCGCCGTTACGCCGGCATCGGTGACATCATCAAAGTAACCGTCAAGGAAGCAATTCCGCGCGGTAAGGTCAAAAAAGGCCAGGTGATGACTGCTGTTGTCGTCCGTACCCGTCACGGTGTACGTCGCGCTGACGGTTCCATCATTCGTTTCGACGGCAACGCTGCTGTTCTGCTGAACACCAAGCAAGAGCCGATCGGCACTCGCATCTTCGGGCCAGTGACCCGTGAACTTCGTACCGAGAAGTTCATGAAGATCGTCTCGCTCGCCCCTGAAGTGCTGTAAGGAGATCCGACATGCAAAAGATTCGTCGTGACGACGAGATCATCGTGATCGCCGGCAAAGACAAAGGTAAGCGCGGTAAGGTGCTGAAGGTTCTGGCTGATGACCGTCTGGTCATCGGTGGCGTGAACCTGGTCAAGCGTCATACCAAGCCTAACCCGATGGCGGGCGTACAGGGCGGTATCGTCGAGAAAGAAGCGCCTCTGCACGCTTCCAACGTTGCCATCTTCAACGGTGAAACCAACAAGGCTGATCGCGTTGGCTTCAAAGTAGAAGACGGTAAAAAAATTCGTGTCTTCAAGTCGACCCAAAAAGCGGTTGATGCTTGAACACTGCTAGGTAGAAGACCATGGCACGACTGAAAGAGATTTACCGGAACGAAATCGCTCCTAAGCTTAAGGAAGAACTTAAGCTGTCGAACGTGATGGAAGTTCCGCGCGTTACCAAGATCACCCTGAACATGGGTCTGGGCGAAGCGATCGGCGACAAGAAAGTCATCGAGCACGCTGTTGCCGACCTGGAAAAGATCACCGGTCAAAAGCCGGTTGTGACTTTCGCTCGCAAGTCCATCGCTGGCTTCAAAGTCCGCGAAGGCTGGCCGATCGGCGTCAAGGTGACCCTGCGTAGCGACAAGATGTACGAATTCCTGGACCGCCTGCTGGCGATCTCCCTGCCTCGGGTCCGCGACTTCCGCGGCCTGAATGCCAAGTCCTTCGATGGCCGTGGCAACTACAGCATGGGCGTGAAAGAGCAGATCATCTTCCCGGAAATCGACTACGACAAGATCGATGCTCTGCGCGGTTTGGACATCACCCTGACCACCACTGCTCGTTCGGACGACGAAGGCCGCGCTCTGCTGCGTGCTTTCAAGTTCCCGTTCCGCAACTGATTGGAGTAGGAAAATGGCCAAGAAGAGCATGAAAAACCGCGAGCTGAAGCGTCAGCTCACGGTAGCCAAGTTCGCTAAGAAGCGTGCTGAACTGAAAGCGACCATCGTCAACGTCAACGCCTCTCCTGAAGAGCGTTTCGCTGCCGTAGTCGCTCTGCAGAAGCAGCCACGCGACGCTAGCGCTTCGCGCCTGCGCAACCGTTGCCGCCTGACCGGTCGTCCTCACGGTGTATACCGTAAGTTCGGCCTGGGCCGTAACATGCTGCGTCAAGCTGCAATGCGCGGTGACGTACCAGGTCTGGTCAAGGCCTCCTGGTAATCGCTGCAGGCAAGATCCCGGCGCAAGGGGAGCAATCTTCCGACCGCCGGTGACCTTGCCATCAAACAAGCCCCTACATGGGGCTTGTTTCGTTTCTACCTTGTGTCTAGAATGACCGGCTCACCTGAGCCTGGGGTTTTCCCCTGCCTGTTCGGGTGGTTGTGATAGCCGCAAGGCTAATAATTCTTGTATCAGGAGCATCTAGCCCATGAGTATGCAGGACCCGTTAGCGGACATGCTAACTCGCATCCGTAATGCCCAGATGGCTGAAAAGTCCGTCGTAAGCATGCCTTCCTCCACCCTGAAGGTCGCGGTTGCCAAAGTTCTGAAAGACGAAGGTTACATCGCTGGCTACCAGGTAACTGGTGAGGCCAAGCCTTCCCTGTCGATCGAACTGAAGTATTTCGAAGGCCGTCCGGTCATCGAAGAACTGAAACGCTCCAGCCGTCCAGGCCTGCGCCAGTACAAGTCCGTCGCAGAGCTGCCGAAAGTACGTGGCGGTCTGGGCGTGTCTATCGTCTCCACCAACAAAGGTGTGATGACTGATCGCGCTGCGCGCGCTGCCGGTGTCGGCGGCGAAGTTCTGTGCACAGTGTTCTAAGGGGAGATAGGCATGTCTCGCGTCGCTAAGAACCCCGTTAAGCTGCCAGCAGGCGTCGAAGTCAAATTCGCCGGCCAGCAGCTTTCGGTGAAGGGTGCCAAAGGCACTCTCGAACTGAACGTTCACTCGTCTGTTGAAGTTACCGAAGAATCTGGCGAGCTGCGTTTCGTCGCTCGCAACGGTGACCAGCAAGCTCGCGCCATGGCCGGTACCACCCGCGCTCTGGTGAACAACATGGTCCAAGGCGTAAGCCAAGGCTTCGAGCGCAAGCTCCAGCTGGTCGGTGTTGGTTACAAGGCACAGGCTAAAGGCACCGTCCTGAACCTGGCTCTGGGCTTCTCGCACCCAGTGGACTACGAACTGCCAGCCGGTATCACCGCTGAAACCCCAAGCCAGACCGACATCCTGATCAAGGGTATCGACAAGCAGCTGGTGGGTCAGGTGGCCGCTGAAATCCGCGACTTCCGTCCGCCAGAGCCTTACAAAGGTAAAGGTGTGCGTTACGCGGACGAAGTAGTCCGTCGTAAAGAAGCCAAGAAGAAGTAGGGCCTAGTAAATGACCGACAAAAAAGTTATTCGACTGCGTCGCGCTCGCAAAGCACGTCTCAAGATGCACGAACTCGAAGTCGTGCGCCTGTGCGTGTTCCGCTCCTCGCAGCACATCTACGCCCAGGTCATTTCGGCCGACGGCAGCAAGGTTCTGGCAAGCGCCTCGACCTTGGACAAAGAACTGCGTGATGGCGCCACTGGCAACATCGACGCGGCCACTAAGGTTGGCAAGCTGGTAGCTGAGCGTGCGAAAGCCGCCGGTGTATCTCAAGTTGCCTTTGACCGTTCCGGCTTCAAGTACCATGGCCGCGTCAAAGCGCTGGCTGATGCTGCTCGTGAAGGCGGGCTGGAGTTCTAAGTTATGGCAAATAACGATCAAAAGCGCGACGAAGGCTACATCGAGAAGCTGGTTCAAGTTAACCGCGTTGCCAAAACCGTAAAAGGCGGCCGTATCTTCACCTTCACCGCGTTGACCGTGGTAGGTGATGGTAAAGGTCGTGTCGGCTTCGGCCGTGGCAAATCGCGCGAAGTGCCAGCCGCGATCCAGAAAGCCATGGAAGCTGCCCGTCGCAACATGATCCAGGTTGACCTGAAGGGCACTACCCTGCAGTACGCCACCAAGGCTGCCCACGGCGCCTCGAAGGTTTACATGCAGCCTGCTTCGGAAGGTACCGGTATCATCGCCGGTGGCGCAATGCGTGCTGTCCTGGAAGTTGCTGGTGTTCAGAACGTTCTGGCCAAGTGCTACGGTTCGACCAACCCAGTGAACGTGGTTTACGCCACCTTCAAGGGTCTGAAAGCCATGCAATCTCCTGAATCCATTGCTGCCAAGCGCGGCAAGAGCGTCGAGGAGATCTTCTGATCATGGCAACCGTAAAAGTAACGCTGATCAAGAGCGTCTCGGGCCGTCTGCCTAACCACAAACTGTGTGTTAAAGGCCTGGGTCTGCGTCGCATCGGTCACACTGTAGAAGTCCAGGATACTCCCGAGAACCGCGGGATGATCAACAAGGCTTACTACATGCTGAAGGTCGAGGGCTAATCGATGAAACTCAATGATCTGAGTCCAGCGCCGGGTTCCCGTCGCGAGAAGCATCGTCCAGGTCGTGGTATCGGTAGCGGTCTGGGTAAGACCGGCGGCCGTGGCCACAAAGGTCAGACTTCCCGTTCGGGTGGTTCGATCGCTCCTGGCTTCGAAGGCGGTCAACAGCCGCTGCACCGTCGTCTGCCGAAGTTCGGCTTCGTTTCCCTGAAAGCCATGGACCGCGCTGAAGTGCGTCTGTCCGAGCTGGCCAAAGTGGAAGGCGACGTGATCTCCGTGCAATCCCTGAAGGATGCCAACGTGATCAACCAGCACATTCAGCGTGTGAAAATCATGCTGTCTGGCGAAGTTACTCGCGCAGTCACCATCAAGGGTATCGCAGCCACCAAGGGTGCGCGTGCGGCTATCGAAGCAGCTGGCGGCAAATTCGAGGAATAAATGGCTAAGCAAGGTGCTCTCTCTTCGCTCGGTAAGGGCGGGATGTCGGAACTCTGGGCTCGTCTGCGCTTTCTGTTCATGGCGATCATCGTCTATCGGATAGGCGCACATATCCCGGTGCCTGGCATCAATCCGGACCGTCTGGCGGATCTGTTTCGGCAGAATGAGGGGACCATTCTTAGCTTGTTCAACATGTTTTCCGGTGGCGCGCTCGAGCGCATGAGCATCTTTGCACTGGGGATCATGCCGTACATCTCGGCATCGATCATCATGCAGCTGATGACTGCGGTCAGCCCGCAACTGGAGCAGTTGAAGAAGGAAGGTGAAGCTGGCCGTCGCAAGATCAGCCAGTACACCCGCTACGGCACCGTTATCCTGGCACTGGTTCAAGCCATTGGCATGTCCATTGGCCTGGCCAACCAGGGCGTGGCGTTTTCTGTAGGCCTGGGCTTCCATGTCGTCGCCGTCTCCACCTTCGTGGCGGGCGCGATGTTCATGATGTGGCTGGGCGAGCAGATCACCGAGCGCGGTGTGGGCAACGGTATCTCGATGTTGATCTTCGCGGGTATCGTTGCCGGTCTTCCGAGAGCAATCGGGCAGTCTTTCGAGTCTGCACGCACAGGCGATATCAACATTTTCGCCCTGGTCGCAATCGGTTTGCTGGCAGTAGCGATTATCGGTTTCGTGGTGTTCATTGAGCGTGGTCAGCGTCGTATCGCCGTTCACTACGCCAAGCGTCAGCAGGGCCGCAAGGTCTTCGCTGCGCAGACCAGCCACTTGCCGTTGAAGGTGAACATGGCGGGGGTTATCCCGGCCATTTTCGCGAGCAGCATTTTGCTGTTCCCGGCTTCGCTGGGTGCCTGGTTCGGTCAGTCCGAAGGTATGGGCTGGCTGCAGGACATCTCGCAGTCGATCGCTCCTGGTCAGCCGTTGAACATTCTGCTGTTTAGTGCAGGGATCATTTTCTTCTGCTTCTTCTACACAGCGTTGATGTTCAACCCGAAAGACGTAGCGGAAAACCTGAAGAAGTCCGGTGCCTTTATTCCGGGTATCCGTCCTGGTGAGCAGTCGGCACGCTACATTGATGGCGTACTGACCCGTTTGACCATGTTCGGTGCTCTTTACATGATGGCCGTCTGCCTTCTGCCCCAGTTCCTGGTGGTGGCAGCAAATGTGCCGTTCTACCTTGGCGGGACCTCGTTGCTGATTGTGGTAGTGGTTGTGATGGACTTCATGTCCCAAGTACAATCGCACCTCGTTTCGCACCAGTACGAATCCCTGATGAAGAAAGCCAACCTGAAAGGCTACGGTGGCAGCGGCCTGCTGCGCTGATACGCCCCTAAGGTTCGAGGAGTCGGTAATGAAAGTTCGTGCATCGGTGAAAAAGCTGTGCCGTAACTGCAAGATCATCCGTCGCGAAGGCGTCGTACGAGTGATCTGCAGCGCGGAACCGCGTCACAAACAGCGCCAAGGCTGAGTGTGATCTGCGCTTCAAACCCAGCAGCTAGTGTGCTGCTGGGTTGATTATTCGTTTCTACAGCGATATTATCTCGCGCCCTATTTCTTGGCTTCCGGGGCGTAGGTAGCTGTCAATTGGAGTCCCACTGAATGGCCCGTATTGCAGGCGTCAACATTCCAGATAACAAGCATACTGTTATCTCGCTGACCTACATCTATGGTGTCGGTCGCACAACTGCACAGAAGATCTGTGTAGACGCTGGTGTAAATCCAGCCGCAAAGATCAAGGATCTGAGCGACGAGCAAATCGAAACCCTGCGTGGCGAAGTCGCGAAGTTCACCACTGAAGGTGACCTGCGTCGTGACGTCAACATGAAGATCAAGCGCTTGATGGACCTGGGTTGCTACCGCGGCCTGCGTCATCGTAAAGGTCTGCCGGTTCGCGGTCAGCGCACCAAGACCAACGCACGCACCCGTAAGGGCCCGCGTAAGCCGATCCGCAAGTAATCGCCCAGGAATATAGACATGGCAAAACCTGCTGCTCGTCCTCGTAAAAAAGTTAAAAAGACAGTGGTTGATGGCATCGCCCACATCCATGCATCTTTCAACAACACCATCGTGACCATCACCGACCGTCAGGGCAATGCTTTGTCCTGGGCGACCTCCGGTGGTTCGGGTTTCCGTGGTTCGCGCAAATCCACCCCGTTCGCAGCTCAGATTGCTGCTGAGCGTGCTGGTCAAGCTGCGCTGGAATACGGTCTGAAAAACCTCGACGTAAACGTCAAGGGTCCAGGTCCAGGTCGTGAGTCCGCCGTTCGTGCATTGAACAGCTGCGGCTACAAGATCGCCAGCATCACCGACGTGACGCCTATCCCGCACAACGGGTGCCGTCCGCCGAAGAAGCGTCGCGTGTAATCAGGAGACAGAAGAATGGCACGTTACATTGGTCCAAAATGCAAACTGTCTCGTCGTGAAGGCACTGACCTGTTCCTGAAGAGCGGCGTTCGCGCTCTGGAATCGAAGTGCAACATCGAAGCAGCCCCAGGTATCCACGGCCAGCGCCGTGGCCGTCAGTCCGACTACGGCACCCAGCTGCGTGAGAAACAAAAAGTTCGTCGTATCTACGGTGTTCTGGAGCGTCAGTTCCGCGGTTACTACCAAGCTGCTGCCTCGAAAAAAGGCGCAACCGGTGAGAACCTGCTGCAACTGCTCGAGTGCCGTCTGGATAACGTCGTTTACCGTATGGGCTTCGGCTCGACTCGTTCCGAGTCCCGTCAGCTGGTTTCGCACAAAGCGATCAGCGTCAACGGTAAGACTGTAAACATTCCATCCTACCAAGTTCGTCCGGGTGACGTGGTCGCGGTTCGCGAGAAGTCGCTGAGCCAGCTGCGCATTGTTCAAGCCCTTGAACTCTGCGCCCAGCGTGGCCGCGTTGAGTGGGTTGACGTGGATGCTGCCAAAAAGTCGGGCGTTTTCAAGAACGTTCCTGCTCGCAGCGACCTGTCTGCCGACATCAACGAGAACCTGATTGTCGAGCTCTACTCCAAGTAAGGGCTAGAAAATAGGTGCATCCATGCAGATTTCGGTAAATGAGTTCCTGACTCCCCGCCATATTGATGTGCAGGTAGTCAGTCCGACCCGCGCCAAGATTACGCTCGAGCCTCTCGAGCGTGGTTTCGGCCATACCCTGGGCAACGCGCTGCGCCGCATCCTGTTGTCCTCCATGCCTGGCTGTGCAGTAGTCGAGGCCGAGATCGATGGCGTACTCCATGAGTACTCCGCGATCGAAGGTGTTCAGGAAGACGTCATTGAAATCCTGTTGAACCTGAAAGGCCTGGCTATCAAACTGCACGGTCGTGACGAAGTTACGCTGACCTTGTCGAAAAAGGGTTCGGGGGTGGTTACCGCTGCCGATATTCAGCTGGATCACGATGTCGAGATCGTCAACCCCGATCACGTAATCGCGAACCTGGCGTCGAACGGCGCCCTGAACATGAAGCTCACTGTAGCTCGTGGTCGTGGTTACGAGCCGGCCGACTCCCGTCAAACCGACGAAGACGAAAGCCGTAGCATTGGCCGTCTGCAGTTGGACGCTTCGTTCAGCCCGGTGCGTCGTATCGCCTATGTGGTCGAGAACGCCCGTGTTGAACAGCGTACCAACCTGGACAAACTGGTCATTGATCTGGAAACCAACGGCACCCTGGACCCTGAAGAGGCTATCCGCCGCGCTGCGACCATCCTGCAACAGCAGCTGGCCGCGTTCGTCGACCTCAAAGGTGACAGCGAGCCTGTCGTAGTCGAGCAGGAAGACGAGATCGATCCGATCCTGCTGCGTCCGGTTGACGACCTGGAACTGACTGTACGTTCGGCCAACTGCCTGAAGGCGGAGAACATCTACTACATCGGCGACCTGATTCAGCGTACCGAAGTAGAGCTGTTGAAAACTCCTAACCTCGGCAAGAAGTCCCTGACTGAAATCAAGGACGTCCTGGCCTCTCGTGGTCTGTCTCTCGGCATGCGCCTCGACAACTGGCCGCCTGCAAGTCTTAAGAAAGACGACAAGGCGACCGCCTGATCGTCGTAATCACCGAACGTAGTGTTTGGTAAGGAATGAATCATGCGTCATCGTAAAAGTGGACGTCACCTGAGCCGTACCAGCTCTCACCGCAAGGCTATGTTCCAGAACATGGCAGTGTCGTTGATCGAGCACGAGCTGATCAAAACCACCCTGCCGAAAGCCAAGGAACTGCGCCGCGTTGCCGAGCCGCTGATCACCCTGGCCAAGGAAGACAGCGTTGCTAACCGTCGTCTGGCCTTCGACCGTACCCGTTCGAAGTCCGCTGTTGGCAAACTGTTCAACGACCTGGGCAAGCGCTACGCCACCCGTCAGGGCGGCTACCTGCGCATCCTGAAGTGCGGTTTCCGCGCTGGCGACAACGCGCCTATGGCGTACGTCGAGCTGGTTGATCGTCCTGTCGGCGGTGCTGTAGAAGCTGCTGAGTAAGACGTTCTGTCTGCTACAAAGAACCGGGCCTAGTGCCCGGTTTTTTGTGGCTGCAACTATTGTTTATTTCTATTGATACAAGTCATCTAATGAATTTGTTCTCGTAGTCCGGCTCATCGATACTCTCCCCATAGCCGATCAGCCGGCGTTCCAAGACCGATAAGGAGAGCCCATGAGCAAGACTCTTACCACCGCCAGCGGTGCACCAGTAGCCGACAACCAGAACTCCCGCTCCGCCGGCCCACGTGGCCCATTGTTGCTCGACGACTTCCACCTCATCGAGAAGCTCGCCCATTTCAATCGCGAGAACATTCCGGAGCGCCGCGTACACGCCAAGGGTTCGGGTGCGTACGGCACCTTCACCGTCACCCGCGATATAACGGCCTACACCAGCGCCAAGCTTTTCGGCGCAATCGGCAAGCAAACCGAAACCTTCCTGCGTTTTTCCACCGTCGGTGGCGAGCGTGGTTCAGCCGATACCGAGCGTGACCCGCGTGGCTTCGCTGTAAAGTTTTATACCGAAGAAGGCAACTGGGACATTGTGGGCAACAACACCCCCGTGTTCTTCATTCGCGACCCGTTGAAGTTTCCGGACTTTATCCACACCCAGAAGCGCCACCCACAGACCAACCTCAAGAATGCCCAGATGATGTGGGACTTCTGGTCGCATTCGCCTGAAGCGCTGCATCAGGTCACCATTCTGTTCTCGGATAGAGGCATCCCTGATGGCTATCGCCATATGCACGGCTTTGGCAGCCACACCTACAGCCTGATCAACCAGAAAGGCGAGCGCACCTGGGTGAAGTGGCACTTCAAGACCCAGCAAGGCATCAAGAACCTCGCCCCCGCAGAAGCGGCACGCCTGGCCGGTACCGATCCGGACTATGCGCAGCGCGACTTGTTTGCAGCCATCGAGCGTGGTGACTACCCGCGTTGGACCGTGTGCATGCAGGTCATGAGCGAAGCGGAGGCGGCGAGCCGTAAGGAAAACCCGTTCGACGTCACCAAAACCTGGTCGCAGAAGGACTACCCGCTGATCGAGGTGGGGGTGCTGGAGCTTAACCGGAACCCGCTCAACTATTTCGCTGAAGTCGAGCAAGCAGCGTTTGGGCCTAGCAACATGGTGCCTGGCGTTGGTCTGTCACCCGACCGCATGCTGCAGGGCCGCGTATTCGCCTACGCTGACGCCCACCGCTACCGTGTCGGTACCAACCACCAGCAACTGCCGGTGAATGCACCGCGCTGCGCTGTGAACAGCTACCAGCGCGACGGCTCCATGGCGACCGGCAGTTATGGTGCGGCGCCGAATTACGAGCCTAACAGCTACGCCGACGCTCCCAAGCAGTCACCGCGTCACGCTGAACCTGCACTGGCGCTCACCGGTGCAGCGGACCGCCATGATCACCGTGAGGACAACGACTACTACAGCCACGCCGGCGCGCTGTTCCGCTTGATGAGCAACGAGCAGAAGGCGCTGCTGATCAGCAACATCGCCGGGGCGATGGCAGGGGTCAGTGACGATGTCATCCAGCGCCAGTTGCAGTATTTCTTCATGGCTGACCCGGCCTATGGCGAAGGTATCGCCAAGGCGTTGGGCGTGAATCTCGCTTAACTCGAAGTGATAAGAAGAACCGCCCTCATTTGGGCGGTTTTTCAATGAATATCACTACTGTTTAGCCGATTTTTTGCCCGGATTGCGCCTTTTCCAGTGACCTTCGGCAAAAGCTGGTTCACACTATGCGGCATAGAAGCTTCCACATGGAGAAACAGGGCGATGCAAGGCCATCCGGACGTAATCAACTACCTCGTCACGCTGCTGAAGGGCGAACTGGCGGCACGCGACCAGTACTTCATTCATTCGCGCATGTACGAAGACTGGGGCCTGTCCAAACTCTACGAGCGCATCAACCACGAGATGGAAGAAGAGGCGCAACACGCTGATGCGCTGATGCGTCGTATCCTCATGCTGGAAGGTACGCCTGACATGCGTGCAGACGACCTGGAAGTCGGCAGCACCGTGCCGGAAATGATCGAAGCCGACCTCAAGCTTGAATACAAAGTGCGCGCTGCGTTGTGCAAAGGCATCGAGTTGTGCGAATTGCACAAGGACTATGTCAGCCGCGACATTCTGCGTGCGCAGTTGGCCGACACTGAAGAAGATCATACCTACTGGCTGGAAAAGCAGCAGGGGCTGATCAAGGCCATTGGCCTGGAGAACTACCTGCAATCGCAGATGTAGTAGCCGGGGGGCTGCTTTGCAGCCCATCGCGACACAAGGCCGCCCCTACAGGCGAGAGCGCAACCCAAAGGTTCATGCGATCGCCTGTAGGGGCGGCCTTGTGTCGCGATGGGGCGCAAAGCGCCCCCAAATGCCTTAGGCCCGATCCCGCTCCAGCAGCGGTTTCAAGTAATGCCCGGTATGCGACTGTTTCATCTCGCTCAGTTCTTCCGGCGTACCGCAGGCAATGATCTGCCCACCCTTGGAGCCACCCTCTGGCCCCAGGTCCACCAGCCAGTCGGCCGTCTTGATCACATCCAGGTTGTGCTCGATCACCACCACGGTGTTGCCGTGGTCGCGCAGGCGGTGCAGCACGTCCAGCAACTGCTGAATATCGGCAAAGTGCAGGCCAGTGGTCGGCTCGTCGAGGATATACAGGGTCTTGCCGGTGTCACGCTTGGACAGCTCGCGGGATAGCTTGACCCGTTGCGCCTCACCACCGGAAAGGGTGGTCGCCGACTGCCCCAGCTTGATGTAGGACAAACCCACGTCCATCAGTGTTTGCAGCTTGCGCGCCAACGCCGGCACCGCATCGAAGAACTCGCGGGCATCCTCGATGGTCATCTCCAGCACCTCGTGGATGTTCTTGCCCTTGTACTTGATCTCCAGGGTCTCGCGGTTGTAGCGCTTGCTCTTGCACACGTCGCAGGGTACGTAGATGTCCGGCAGGAAGTGCATTTCCACCTTGATCAAGCCATCGCCCTGGCAGGCCTCGCAGCGGCCGCCCTTGACGTTGAACGAGAAGCGCCCAGGGCCATAACCGCGGGAGCGCGACTCGGGCACGCCGGAGAACAGCTCACGGATCGGAGTAAAAATGCCGGTGTAGGTAGCCGGGTTCGAACGCGGGGTACGGCCAATCGGGCTCTGGTCGATATCCACGACCTTGTCCAGGTGCTGCAGGCCGTCCATGCTGCTGTGGGGCGCCGCCTCGATGCTGCTCGCGCCATTCAGGGCGGACGCTGCCAGCGGGTACAGGGTGTTGTTGATCAGCGTCGACTTGCCCGAGCCAGATACCCCGGTCACGCACGTCAACAAGCCAATCGGCACCTCGAGGTCAACATTCTGCAGGTTGTTGCCGCGTGCCCCCTTCAGCTTGAGTTGCAGCTTCTTGTTGCGCGGCGTGCGCTTGGCGGGCACGACGATCTTCTTGCGCCCCGACAGGTATTTGCCCGTCAGCGAGTCAGGATGGTCCATGACCTCCTGCGGCGAACCCTCGGCAACGATCTGCCCGCCATGTACGCCCGCACCTGGGCCGATGTCCACTACGTAGTCCGCCAGGCGGATGGCGTCTTCATCATGCTCCACCACAATGACCGTGTTACCCAGGTCGCGCAGGTGATTGAGCGTCGCCAGCAGGCGGTCGTTGTCGCGTTGATGAAGGCCGATCGACGGTTCGTCGAGAATGTACATCACCCCCACCAGGCCTGCGCCGATCTGGCTGGCCAGGCGGATACGCTGGGCCTCGCCCCCCGACAAGGTGTCGGCACTGCGGTCCAGGGTGAGGTAGTCGAGGCCGACGTTGACCAGGAACTGCAGACGTTCGCAGATTTCCTTGAGGATTTTCGAGGCAATTTCGCCGCGGCGGCCGGTTAGGGTCAGTTCGGCAAAATAGCTGCTGGCATCGCCGATGGGCAGGTTGGTGACCGCCGGCAGGGTTTTCTCGCCAACCCACACGTGGCGCGCTTCGCGACGCAGGCGGGTGCCGCGGCAGTCCGGGCAGGGCTGGGTGCCGAGGAACTTGGCCAGTTCTTCACGCACGGTGGCCGATTCGGTCTCGCGGTAGCGGCGCTCCAGGTTCGGCACAATGCCTTCGAACGGGTGCGAGCGCTTGACGATATCGCCGCGGTCGTTGAGGTACTTGAAGTCGACACTGTGCTTGCCGCTGCCTTGCAGGATCACCTTCTGGTGTTCGGCAGACAGCTCGCCAAACGGCTCTTCCAGGCTGAAGCCGTAGTGTGCCGCCAGTGAGCCGAGCATCTGGAAGTAGTACACGTTGCGACGGTCCCAGCCGCGGATGGCGCCCTCGGCCAAGGTAAGCTCGGCATTGACCAGGCGCTTGGTGTCGAAGAACTGCTTCACACCCAGGCCGTCGCAAGTCGGGCAGGCACCCGCCGGGTTGTTGAAGGAAAACAGCTTGGGCTCCAGCTCGCTGATCGCGTGGCCGCACACCGGGCAGGCGAAACGGGCGGAGAAGATCGTCTCTTCGCCTTGCTCGTCGTCCATCGGTGCCACCAGGGCAATCCCGTCGGCCAGTTTCAGCGCAGTTTCGAACGATTCGGCCAGGCGCTGCTGCAGGTCGGCGCGCACCTTGAAGCGGTCTACTACCACATCGATGCTGTGCTTCTTCTGCTTGTCCAGCTTGGGCAACTCATCAAGCTCATAGAGCTTGCCGTTGACCCGGGCGCGCACGAAACCCTGCGCGCGCATTTCATCGAACACTGCCAGGTGCTCGCCCTTGCGCTCGCGCACCACCGGCGCCAGAAGCATCAGCTTGCTGCCTTCGGGGCGCTCCAGCACCAGGTCGACCATCTGGCTGACGGTTTGCGCCTCCAGCGGAATGTCGTGGTCCGGGCAGCGTGGGGTACCGACGCGGGCGTACAGCAGGCGCAGGTAGTCGTAGATCTCGGTGATGGTGCCGACCGTCGAGCGCGGGTTATGCGACGTCGATTTCTGTTCGATGGAGATTGCCGGGGACAGACCTTCGATGGTGTCGACGTCGGGCTTTTCCATCATCGACAGGAATTGCCGGGCGTAGGCCGACAACGATTCCACGTAGCGGCGCTGGCCTTCGGCGTACAGGGTATCGAACGCCAGCGAAGACTTGCCGGAACCGGACAGGCCGGTGATCACGATCAGCTTGTCCCGGGGCAAGGTCAGGTCGATGTTCTTCAGGTTGTGGGTACGTGCCCCACGAATCAGGATCTTGTCCACTGCGGCCTCGCTTGGCGGGCATAAACAAAGAATTATACGGCCCCCTGCCAGTACGCGGCAAAGCGTCGCGTAGATGCCGTCAAGCTGTCGGACTGATAGAATCGCCGCCGGTTCACACGAGGTTACGCCATGCATGACACCCACAACGAGCGCATGAGCAGCAGCGAAACCCGCGCTGCTGGTGGCCTGGCCCTGGTCTTTGCCTTTCGTATGCTGGGCATGTTCATGGTCTTGCCGGTACTGGCCACCTACGGCATGGACCTGGCCGGTGCCACACCTGCGCTGATTGGCCTGGCCATCGGGGCCTATGGCCTGACCCAGGCGGTATTGCAGATTCCGTTCGGGATGATTTCCGACCGCATCGGGCGGCGTCCGATCATCTACCTGGGGTTGGTGATCTTTGCCCTGGGCAGTGTCCTGGCGGCCCAGGCCGACTCTATCTGGGGGGTGATCGCGGGGCGCATCCTGCAAGGTGCCGGGGCAATTTCGGCTGCCGTCATGGCGCTGCTCTCGGACCTGACCCGTGAACAACACCGGACCAAGGCCATGGCCATGATCGGCATGAGCATCGGCCTGTCGTTTGCCGTGGCCATGGTCGTCGGGCCACTGCTGACAAGTGCTTTTGGTTTGTCAGGATTGTTCCTTGCCACTGCCGGGCTTGCCCTGGTCGGCATCCTGCTGATCGCCTTCGTCGTGCCCAGTACCCACAGCCTTCTGCAGCACCGCGAGTCGGGTGTGGCGCGCAAAGCACTCGGCCCGACCCTGCGTCATCCGGACCTTTTGCGCCTGGACGTGAGCATCTTCGTGCTGCATGCCGTCCTCATGGCCAGCTTCGTCGCGCTGCCCCTGGCCTTCGTCGAGCGTGGCGGGCTGCCAAAAGAGCAGCACTGGTGGGTCTACCTGACCGCACTGTTCATCTCATTTTTTGCAATGGTGCCGTTCATCATCTACGGCGAAAAAAAGCGCAAGATGAAGCGTGTGTTGGCCGGTGCAGTCAGTGTCCTGCTGCTGACAGAGATATACTTCTGGGAGTGGGCTGACGGTTTGCGCGGACTGGTGATTGGCACCGTGGTATTCTTTACCGCATTCAACCTGCTGGAGGCCTCGCTGCCTTCGCTGGTGAGCAAGGTGTCGCCTGCCGGTGGCAAGGGCACGGCAATGGGGGTTTATTCCACCAGCCAGTTCCTTGGTGCGGCACTGGGTGGAATTCTGGGTGGCTGGCTGTTCCAGCACGGTGGGTTGGACACGGTATTCCTGGGCTGCGCGGTGTTGTGTGCAATCTGGCTGATCGTCGCGTTGTCCATGAACGAGCCGCCGTATGTGACCAGCTTGCGCATGCCGCTGACGCCAGAGGCAGCCCGGGAAGCCGGCCTGACCGAGCGACTGATGGCCGTGCCGGGTGTGACCGACGCTGTGGTGGTTGCTGAAGAAGCGGCCATCTATATCAAACTGGATACGAAAATTTTGGACCGTGCGACCCTCGAGCGACTGGTGAATCCAGCCTCTTCGGCGTGCGAAGCCTAGGAGAACGTTATGGCCCGTGGGGTTAACAAAGTCATTCTGGTCGGCACTTGTGGCCAGGATCCCGAAGTCCGCTACCTGCCCAACGGTAACGCCGTGACCAACCTGAGCCTGGCTACCAGCGAGCAGTGGACTGACAAGCAGTCGGGCCAGAAGGTCGAGCGTACCGAGTGGCACCGTGTGTCGCTGTTCGGCAAGGTTGCCGAAATTGCCGGCGAGTACCTGCGTAAAGGTTCGCAGTGCTACATCGAAGGCAAGCTGCAGACCCGCGAGTGGGAAAAAGACGGCATCAAGCGTTACACCACCGAGATCATCGTCGACATCAACGGCACCATGCAGCTGCTCGGCGGGCGCCCGCAGGGCCAGCAGCAAGGCGGTGATCCGTACAACCAGGGTGGCGGCAACTACAACCAGGGTGGTGGTCAACAGCAGTACAACCAGGCCCCGCCGCGCCAGCAGGCCCAGCGCCCGCAACAGGCCCCTCAGCGCCCGGCGCCACAGCAGCCAGCGCCTCAGCCGGCTGCAGACTTCGATAGCTTCGATGACGATATTCCGTTCTGATCAGAACATCAGGCGGCTAGCGAAACCAGAAACCCAGGGCCTTGGCCCTGGGTTTTTTTATGAATGCGGCAGGCCAGCGCAGTCACCTCAGAGGGTGCTTTCACCACCCAGTTCTTCAAGCGCCACCCGGGTGAACTGCGCATCCAGCTCCGGCGTTGCGCCGCTGATGATGCTGATGACGACTGAGCGGAGTTATGTAGTCCATTTCCGAAAGTGATGAACCCAGTAACCCGGCATAGTGCTCTCTACCTGACACATGTCATCGCACCTTCTCGATTCTTGACTAGTCTTATCCATTGGCGAGCAGAATTTGGCCCGCCACCGTGACTACCAAGAGGCGCCGGCAATGTTTCGTGCGTCCAAACCTGATCAGGAGTGCACGATGGACCTGAACCGTCGGCAATTCTTCAAGGTCGCCGCTATCGGCCTTGGAGGCTCGAGCCTGGCGGCGTTGGGCATGGCCCCCACGCCAGCCTTTGCCGAGCAGGTGCGCCACTTCAAGCTGGCGCACACCAAAGAGACCCGAAATACCTGCCCGTACTGTTCGGTCGGCTGCGGCCTGATCCTGTACAGCCAGGGCGATGCGGGCAAGAACGTCAAACAGAACATCATTCATATCGAAGGTGACGCTGACCACCCGGTCAACCGTGGCACCCTCTGTCCGAAAGGTGCCGGCCTGCTGGACTTTATCCACAGCCCGAGCCGCCTGCAGTACCCAGAGGTGCGCAAGCCAGGCAGCCAGGAATGGGTACGGGTCAGCTGGGACGAGGCTCTGGACCGCGTTGCCGACCTGATGAAGCAGGACCGTGACGCCAACTTCATCGAGAAGAACGCCCAGGGGCAAACCGTCAACCGCTGGCTCACCACCGGTTTTCTCGCTGCCTCCGCCGCCTCCAGCGAGGCGGGCTACCTGACCCACAAGGTCATCCGCGCAACAGGCATGCTGGGGTTCGATAACCAAGCACGTGTCTGACATGGCCCGACGGTGGCAAGTCTTGCCCCGACGTACGGCCGTGGCGCCATGACCAACCACTGGTCAGATATCGCCAACGCGAATCTGGTCCTGGTGATGGGTGGCAACGCAGCAGAAGCGCATCCGTGCGGCTTCAAATGGGTGACCGAGGCCAAAGCGCACAACAAGGCGCGGCTTATCGTGGTCGACCCGCGATTTACCCGAACGGCTTCGGTGGCCGACTACTACGCGCCAATCCGTACCGGTACCGACATCGCCTTCATGGGTGGGCTGATCAACTACCTGCTGAGCAACGACAAGATCCAGCACGAATACGTGCGCAATTACACCGACGTGTCGTTCATCGTCAAAGAGAACTATGGCTTCGAAGACGGGCTGTTCAGCGGCTACGACGAGGCCAAGCGCGTGTATGCCGACAAGTCCGGCTGGGGTTATGAGCTGGGTGAGGATGGCTACGCCAAGGTCGACCCGACACTGCAGCACCCGCGCTGCGTGTTCCAGCTGATGAAGCAGCACTACAGCCGCTATACCCCGGCGTTGGCGAGCATGACCTGTGGCATGCCGCAGGACGCCATGATGAAAGTCTGGGAAGAGATCGCCAGCTGCTCGGTCCCGGGCAAGACCATGACGATTCTCTACGCCCTGGGTTGGACGCAACACTCGATCGGTGCGCAAATCATCCGCAGTGCCGCCATGGTGCAGTTGCTGCTCGGTAACGTGGGCATGCCCGGTGGTGGGGTCAACGCGTTGCGCGGCCACTCCAACATCCAGGGCCTCACCGACCTTGGCCTGCTGTCCAATTCGCTGCCGGGCTACCTGACGCTGGCCGGCGATGCCGAACAGGATTACGCCGCCTATATCGACAAGCGCGCCTCCAAACCGCTGCGCCCGGGGCAGCTGTCTTACTGGCAGAACTACGGCAAGTTCCATGTCAGCCTGATGAAGGCCTGGTACGGTGCCAACGCCACGGCTGAAAACAACTGGGGCTATGACTGGCTGCCCAAGCTCGATGTGCCGGCTTACGATGTGCTGCGCATGTTCGAGATGATGGGCCAGGGCAAGGTCAACGGCTACATGTGCCAAGGCTTCAACCCCATCGCCGCGCTGCCGGACAAGAACCGCGTCACCGCGGCTTTGGCCAAGCTCAAGTGGCTGGTGGTCATGGACCCGCTCGCCACCGAAACCTCGGAGTTCTGGCGCAACATGGGGCCGTTCAACGACGTGGACACGGCCAACATCCAGACCGAAGTGATCCGCCTGCCCACCACCTGCTTCGCTGAGGAAGATGGCTCGCTGGTCAACAGCAGCCGCTGGCTGCAGTGGCACTGGAAAGGTGCCGACGGGCCGGGCGAAACCCGCACCGACGTGCAGATCATGAGCGAGCTGTTCCTGCGCCTGCGTCAGCGTTACCAGACCGAGGGCGGTACCTACCCTGATGCGATCATGAACATCAGCTGGCCGTACAAGATTGCTGATGAGCCATCCCCCGAGGAACTGGCCAAGGAAATGAACGGCTGGGCGGTCACCGACCTTACCGATGCTGCCGGTGCAGCCCTCAAGGCTGGCCAGCAATTGTCGGGCTTCGGTCAACTCAAGGACGATGGCAGCACGGCATCGGGGTGTTGGATCTTTGCCGGCTGCTGGACCGAGCAGGGCAACCAGATGGCTCGCCGCGACAACAGCGACCCGTACGGCATGCACCAGGTGCAGAACTGGGCCTGGGCTTGGCCGGCCAACCGCCGCATCCTCTACAACCGTGCCTCCAGCGACCCGCAAGGCCAGCCTTGGGATCCGGAAAAGAAACGCCTGGTGTGGTGGAACGGCAAGACCTGGACCGGGACCGACGTGCCCGACTTCAAGGTCGACTCGCCACCCGAGGCGGGGATGAACCCGTTCATCATGAACCCCGAGGGCGTGGCGCGGTTCTTCGCCATCGACAAGATGGCCGAAGGCCCGTTCCCCGAGCACTACGAGCCGTTCGAAACACCGATTGGCATCAACCCGCTGCACCCGCAGAACAAGAAGGCGATCAGCAACCCGGCCGGGCGCATCTTCGACTCGGTATGGGACACCCTCGGCAAGCACGATGAATTCCCGTACGCGGCGACCACCTACCGGCTGACCGAGCACTTCCACTTCTGGAGCAAGCATTGCCGGCTCAACGCCATCGCCCAGCCCGAGCAGTTCGTCGAGATCGGCGAGGTGCTGGCCAATGAAAAAGGCATCAAGGCTGGCGACCGGGTGCGGGTGTCGAGCAAGCGTGGCCACATCGACGCGGTGGCGGTCGTGACCAAGCGGATTCGCCCGCTGCAGGTCAACAACCAGACCGTGCACCAGATCGGCATTCCGCTGCACTGGGGCTTCACCGGCGCAACCCGGCATGGCTACCTGACCAACACCCTGGTGCCATTCCTGGGTGACGGCAACACGCAGACGCCAGAGTCCAAGTCGTTCCTCGTCAAAGTGGAGAAACTCTGATGGCCAGCCAAGACATCATCGCCCGCTCGGCCACCACCACCGTGCCGCCCTCGGTACGCCAGCAGCAGGAAGTCGCCAAGCTGATCGACACCACCAAGTGCATCGGCTGCAAGGCTTGCCAGGTGGCGTGTTCGGAGTGGAACGAACTGCGTGACGAGGTCGGCCACAACCACGGCACCTACGACAACCCCCTGGACCTCACTGCCGAGACCTGGACGCTGATGCGCTTTACCGAGCACGAGCGCGACGACGGCAACCTGGAATGGCTGATCCGCAAGGACGGCTGCATGCATTGTGCCGAGCCAGGCTGCCTCAAGGCGTGCCCAAGCCCAGGGGCGATCATCAAGCATGCCAACGGTATCGTCGACTTCAACCAGGACCACTGTATTGGCTGTGGCTATTGCATCACCGGCTGCCCGTTCAACATTCCGCGCATCTCGCAGAAAGACCACAAGGCGTACAAGTGCACCCTGTGCTCCGACCGCGTGACCGTGGGCCTGGAGCCGGCCTGTGTGAAAACCTGCCCGACCGGGGCAATTGTGTTCGGCACCAAGGACGAGATGAAGGTGCATGCCGCCGAACGCATCGTCGACCTGAAATCGCGTGGCTACGACAACGCCGGGTTGTATGACCCGGATGGCGTCGGCGGTACCCACGTGATGTACGTGTTGCACCATGCCGATACCCCCAAGCTGTATGCCGGCCTGCCGGACCAGCCAGTGATCAGCCCGCTGGTAGGGTTGTGGAAGGGCTTTACCAAGCCCCTGGCGTTGTTGGCGATGGGCGCAGCGGTGCTGGCCGGGTTCTTCCACTATGTGCGGGTCGGCCCACAGCGGGTGGAGGAGGACGAACACCCGGCCGCAGCCGACCCGAGCGTGCAGACAGTGGACCCTGCAGTGCATGTCTATGATCCGAGCAAGCCCGGTGGGCAAGGGGAGCAGCGGCCATGAACGACAACAAACCCATCTTGCGCTACAACGCCAACGAGCGCAGCAACCACTGGCTGGTGGCGATCCTGTTCTTTCTCGCCGGGCTGTCGGGGTTGGCGCTGTTTCACCCGGCACTGTTCTGGCTCAGCAACCTGTTTGGCGGTGGGCCGTGGACGCGCATCCTGCACCCGTTTCTGGGGGTGGCGATGTTCGTGTTTTTCGTTGGCCTGGTGGTGCGCTTCTGGCGGGCCAACTTCATCACCGCGAATGATCGCCTCTGGCTGCGGCGGGTTGACCGGGTAATGCGTAACCAGGAGGAGGGCGTACCGCCAATCGGCAAGTACAACGCCGGGCAGAAGCTGCTGTTCTGGACCCTGCTGGTGTGCATGCTGGTCTTGCTGGTCAGTGGTGTGGTGATCTGGCGAGCGTATTTCAGCCACTGGTTCGGCATCGAGGTAATTCGCCTGTCGGCGTTGCTGCATGCACTGGCGGCCTTCGTGCTGATCCTCAGCATTATCGTGCACATCTACGCCGGTATCTGGATCAAAGGCTCGATTGGCGCCATGCTGCACGGCTGGGTAAGCCGCGCCTGGGCACGCAAGCACCATGAACTGTGGTACCGCGAGGTGACTGGCGACAAGCCGCCGAGTCATCACGGACGAAAAGAAGGATGAGCGCTTGAGCACGATACTCGAACCTGGGCAGATCGAAGCGTCGGCGGTGATGCCGCCGTTTCTGCACCTGCCGCCGGCCAACCTGTTTGAAGTGCGGGCTGCGCGTTTGGACACGCTGGCCCAGGGCAATGCCCTGGGCGACTACCTGAGGCTGGTTGCGCGGTTGTGCCGTGTGCAGCAGCAGCTTGTGGATAACCCCCCTGGCGCCCTGCCGGTGGCTGAGGCGCGCCAGCGCCTGTGCATAAGCCATGGTTTGCCGCCGCTGGCGGCAGACAGCCTGGTACGTGACGGGGCTTGGCTGGTCTGGCTGCAGGCCTTGCTCGGTCACTTTGGCGACGAACCCCAGGGTCCGTTGGCGGAGGCCTTGCAGGTGCTGCGTGGCAGTGATGACAACCAGCGCAAAGGCTGGGGGGGCGCGTTGCTGGCAGGGCAGTATGACGCGGTGCCGCCCGCACTGGTGCCATTGCTCGGGGCTGCGTTGCAGGCGGCCTGGTCCAGCTGGCTGCTGGCATTGCCGGCGCCTGAACTCAAACCCGCTGGCAGCCTGGCCCAGTGCCCGGCCTGCGGCTCGCCGGCGATGGCCGGGGTGGTACGCAACCGTGGCAAGCACAACGGCCTGCGCTATCTGGTGTGCGCGTTGTGCGCCTGTGAATGGCATGTGGTGCGGGTCAAGTGCGTGTACTGCGAGTCGAGCAAGGACTTGCGCTATACCAGCCTTGAGAATGACCGCCATCTACCCGGCAAGGCGCCCCTGCGGGCCGAGTGCTGCCCGGGGTGTGAAAGCTACCTCAAGCAGAACTACCTCGAAAACGACGCAGCGGCCGAGCCCTTGGCCGACGACCTGGCCAGCCTTGCGCTGGACATGCGCCTGGACGAGGAAGGTTTTCATCGCCTGGCGCCCAACCTGATGCTTGCGCCCGGTTAGTGGGTGAGTGTCTACACTGAAAAACCGAGTCGCCTGCTTCGCGGATGAACCGGTTCCCACAAGACTTGGTACAGGATCAGACACCTGCGCAGGCTTTTGTGGGGGCGGGCTCACCCGCGAACAGGCCAGTACCGACGACGGATCAATCCTAGGTAGTACCGCATGTCCAACAGCCTCGCCAGCGACACCCCACGCTTGCCGTCCATCGACACCCTCCTGCGCCATCCGGCCTGCCTCCCACTGATCGACCGCCACGGCCGCGATGCGGTCTTGAGCGCCCTGCGCCAATTGCTGGACGACCTGCGGGAGCCCGCGCGCAGCGGCCAACTCAGTGCCGCCGAGCTGTCTCTCGAGATCCTTCTGGGCCGCGCCGGCGAACGTCTGGCTGCCCAGCAACGCAGCCAGGTACGCCGAGTGTTCAACCTCACCGGCACCGTGCTGCATACCAACCTCGGCCGTGCCCTGCTGCCGGAAGAAGCCATCGAGGCCATGCAGACCGCCGCCCGCTACCCGCTCAACCTGGAGTTCGACCTGGCCAGCGGCAAGCGTGGTGACCGCGACGACCTGATCGAGGGCCTTATCCGCGAGCTGACCGGCGCCGAGGCGGTTACCGTGGTCAACAACAATGCCGCGGCGGTACTGCTGGCGCTCAACAGCCTGGGTGCGCGCAAGGAGGGCATTATCTCGCGCGGCGAACTGATCGAGATCGGTGGCGCCTTCCGCATCCCGGACATCATGGCCCGCGCCGGGGTGAAGCTGCACGAGATCGGTACCACCAACCGCACCCATGCCCGCGACTACGAGGCTGCCATTGGCCCGCGAACCGGGTTACTGATGCGCGTGCACTGCAGCAACTACAGCATTCAAGGTTTCACCACCCAGGTGCCCACCGCCGAGCTGGCGCGAATCGCCCACCAGCATGACCTGCCACTGCTCGAAGACCTCGGCAGCGGTAGTTTGCTCGATCTCACCCGCTGGGGCCTGCCGGCCGAGCCCACGGTGCGCCAGGCCCTGGCTGATGGCGCCGATCTGGTGACCTTCAGTGGCGACAAGCTGCTGGGCGGCCCGCAGGCCGGGATCATCGTCGGGCGCAAGGCATTGATCGCCAGGATCAAGAAAAACCCGCTCAAGCGTGCGCTGCGGGTCGACAAGATCACCCTGGCCGCACTCGAAGCGGTGCTGGCGCTGTACCGCAACCCGGATCGGTTGGCCGAGCGCCTGCCCAGTTTGCGCTTGTTGACCCGTGGCCAGGCCGATATCCAGGCCCAGGCCGAACGCCTGCTGCCAGACCTCCAGGCCCGCCTTGGTGCGCAATGGGTCGTCAGCGTAGAACCTGCGCTGGGCATGATAGGCAGTGGCAGCCAGCCGGTTGCGCGCCTGCCCAGTGCCGCGCTGTGCCTGCGCCCGCAGGTGTCGAAGAAGTTGCGCGGGCGCAGCCTGCATGTGCTGGAGCGGGCCCTGCGGGGCCTGCCGGTGCCGGTGCTTGGTCGCATCGACGACGACGCGCTATGGCTGGACCTGCGCCAGCTGGACGACGAAGCCCAATGGCTGGCGCAATTGCCGGCGTTGCAGTTGGGGCCGGTGCAGTGATCGTTGGTACCGCCGGCCACATTGACCATGGCAAGACCGCACTGCTGAAGGCACTGACCGGCCAGGCCGGTGACCTGCGCCAGGAAGAGCGTGAGCGGGGCATGACCATCGACCTGGGTTACCGCTACGCGGCGCTGGCCGAAGGTGCAGCGCTGACGGGCTTCATCGATGTGCCGGGCCACGAGCGGTTTATCCACAACATGCTGGCCGGGGCCCATGGCATAGACGTGGTGCTGCTGGTGGTGGCGGCAGACGATGGCGTCATGCCGCAGACACGTGAGCACCTGGCAATCATCGAGCTGTTGGGTATCCCCCAGGCACTGGTGGCGATCAGCAAGTGCGACCGCGTCGAGCCGGCGCGCCTGGCCCAGGTGCAGGCGCAGGTCAATGAGCTGCTGGCGCCAGGGCCCTATGCCGGGGCGCGGCAGTTCCCGGTGTCGAGCCTTGGCGGGGAGGGCATCGACGCGTTGCGCCAAGCCTTGCTGCAGGCGCAAACCGCTGTGCGGCAACGCAGTGCGCAAGGCGGTTTTCGCCTGGCTATCGACCGCGCCTTCGCTGTTACCGGTGCGGGGGTGGTGGTGACTGGCACGGCGCTGGCCGGCCGGGTGAGTGCCGGCGATACCCTGGTCCTGGGCAAGGCCGGCAAGGCGGTGCGGGTGCGGGGCCTGCATGCACAAAACCAGTCCGCACTGGTAGCGCAGGCCGGCCAGCGAGTAGCGCTCAATATCGCAGCCGAACGCCTTAGCGCGGAGCAAGTTCACCGTGGCGACTGGCTGCTACCGCAGTGGCTGCACGCGCCCAGTGTTCGGGTGGATATCGAGTTGAACCTGCTGCCGGGCGAGCTGCGGGCGTTCGAGCACTTCAGTGCCGTGCATGTGCACCTCGGCACCCAGGACGTGACGGCCCGTGTCGCGTTGCTGGAAGGTGAAACCCTGGCCGCCGGCCAGCGCATGTTTGCCCAGTTACTGCTCAATGCGCCGTTGCAGGCCGTGCATGGCGACCGCCTGGTACTGCGTGACCAGCGTGCTCAGCGCACCTTGGGCGGCGGCAGGGTACTCGATCCGTTTGCCCCCAGCCGCCAGCGCCGCAGCCACGAGCGTCTACGCCAGCTGCAGGCGCTGCGGGATGCCCAGGGCCTGGAGCAGGCACTGCCGGCACTGCTCGCCAGCGCGCCCGGTGGTATCGACCCGCAGCGCCTGGAGCGACAGTTCAATCGCCTGCGCGAAACCTGGCAGCTACCGGCGGACGTGTTGGTGGTGGCCACGCGGCAGGGCCAGCTGCTGTTCGCCAGCGCCCAATGGCAGGCGCTGAAACGGCAGGTGCTGGCGCAACTTGCCCGCTTCCACGAGCAAGAACCCGATCAGCTGGGCCCCGACCGTGACCGCCTGCGGCGCTTTACTGCATTGCCGTTGGAGCGGCCTGCGTTTGTCAGCCTGCTTGAGGAACTGCTAGAGGAAGGGGTGATTGCCGCCAGTGGGCCCTGGCTGCATTTGCCGGATCACAAGGTCCAGTTGAGTGAAGCCGACGAGGCACTTTGGGCGCGCCTGCAGCCCAGGTTGCTGGCGGGGCAGTTCGATCCGCCCTGGGTTAGGACATTGGCTGCAGAAGAGAACTGCCTTGAAGCCGACGTTCGTTTGTTGTTGCGCAAGCTGGCGCGTTTGGGCGTGGTGCACCAGGTGGTGCGCGACCTGTTCTACCCCGCAGCGACGCTACAGCGCATGGCAGAGCTGCTGCTGGGGCAGGCGGCTGGCACTTCATTAGTGCAGGTTGCTGCATTTCGCGATATGTTGGGCATCGGTCGCAAGCGCAGTGTGCAGATTCTGGAATACTTCGACCGCATCGGCCTGACCCGCAGGATGGCCGAGCAGCGTCACATTCGCGCTGACAGCGCCCTGGCCCAGCAGTACGCCAGGCACTGAGTTCAAGGAAGGCAATCGCGCCCGGTGGCGCGGCCGGGCTTCAAACCCGGTTGGGGACGGCAGCCGTTCCCGGGCAGGTTCGACTCCCGCTGCCTTCCGCCATCTTCTTTTCTTGCCCGGGCGAGTGCGGGTAGTGCCTACGCCCGCTCCCCACACAGGTCCAGGGCAAACCAGCGTTCTGCTGACTCCACATCCAACCCTGCACCCAGCAGCGCAACCATCTTGCCCAGCGCCGCCTCGCGGGTCATGCCGCCGCCACTGACCAGGCCCGCGCTACGCAGTCGGTTGCCTGCCGCATAGGTATCGAATACCACCGAGCCTTCAGGGCATTGGCTGATTGCCGCCAGCAGCACACCGCGCTGGCGCGCTGCGCGCAGTACCTCGAGCAACGCCAGGTCATCCGACGGCCCGGTACCACTGCCATAGCACTCCAGCAGCAAGCCCTGCACGCCGCTGCCCAACAAGGCCTGCAGATGGCTGGCCTGCAGCCCGGGGAACACAGGCACGACCGCCAGGTTGACCGGCTGGCGCGGCTGGCGGTAATCCAGCTCGGCCGGGATGGCTGCCGCACGCTGGCTGTCGCGATGCCGCGGCAGGGCAACGAACGCATCGAACGCTTCACTGCGCAACTTGGTAGCCCGGCAACCGTGCACCAGCTGCCCATGGAAGTACAACTGCACGCCGTCTTCCAGCCCTTGTTCGAACAGGCGCAGCGCGCCACACAGGTTGGGCCAGGCGTCGCTGTCGGCAGCGCCGGCCGGCAGCATCGAACCGGTCAGCAGTACCGGCACGGGCAAGCCCAGCAGCAGGAACGACAAGGCAGCCGCGCTATAGGCCAGGCTATCGGTGCCGTGCAGCACCAGCACCCCATCATGGCCAGCATCCACCGCCGTGACGATGGCATCACGCATGGCCAGCCAGTTGTGCTGTTGCATGTTGGCGCTGTCCAGCAGCGGGTTCAGCTCTTGCAGGGTCCACTGCAGCTGGGGGGCATCGGACAGTTGCGCGAAGTGTTCACGCATCCGCCCGTCGAAACCGCCGGCCGGTGCCAGGCCCTCCGGGGTTTCGAGCATGCCGATGGTGCCACCGGTATAGAGAACGAGAAGATTCTTGACTGCACGCATGGAAAGCATCCGTGGCGGTGAGCGGAGAAAAAAGCCGCCCACGGACGGGGCGGCTTTGGCAGGGCAGGGTATCAGCGCTGTGGCTGGGCCTGGACGGCTGCTTTGTCAGCGGCTGTTTCCAGCTGAGGGTTGGCTGGCCAGGCGTTGCGGTCCAGGTCCAGGTCGGCGAACTTGGTCGAATCGAACACTGGCTGCTTGATACCGGCCTTGCGCTGGTCGTCGTAGTCGCGCATCACCCGCAGGCCAATCTTGAACAACAGGGCCAGGGCGATCAGGTTGACGAAGGCCAGGCAGGTCATGGTGATGTCGGCGAAGGCGAACACGGTCGACAGGTCTTGCATCGAACCCCACACCACCAGCGCCAGTACCAGGCAACGGAACACCATCAGTACCACGCGGTTGCGGCTGAGGAACTGCAGGCTGTTCTCGCCCAGGTAGTAGTTGTAGAGAATGCAGGTGAACACGAACAGCGACAGTGCAACGCTGACGAACACGCGGCCCCAGTCACCCACCACCGCGGCCAGCGAGTTCTGGGTCAGGACAATGCCGTCGCCCTCGAAGCCTGGGGTGTAGAAGCCCGACAGCAGGATCAGCAGTGCGGTGCAGGTGCAGATCACGAAGGTGTCGAGGAACACGCTGAAGGCCTGGACCACGCCCTGCGCGCCCGGGTGTTTCACTGCCGCCACGGCCGCAACGTTCGGTGCACTGCCCAAGCCTGCTTCGTTGGCGAACACGCCCCGCTTCACGCCCATGACGATGGCGCTGCCGAGCAGGCCGCCAAACGCAGGGTCAAGGCCGAAAGCGCTCTTGAAGATGGTTTCCAGCATGGCGGGTACGTGGTCGATCTGGGTGCCGATCACGTACAGGGTCACGCCGATGTAGGCCAGGGTCTTGACCGGCACCAGCAGGTCCGAGACCGCCGCGATGCGCTTGATGCCACCGATGAAGGTGATGGCCAACAGCACGGCCAGCACCAGCCCGGTGTGGCTTGGCTTGAAGTCGAAGGCATTTTGTAGCGAATGGGTAACGGTGTACGACTGCAGGCCGATGAAGGCGAAGCCGTAGGTCACCAGCAGCAGGATCGAGAACACGATGGCCATGCTTTTCAGCTTCAGGCCATGCTGAATGTAGTAGGCCGGGCCGCCACGGTACAAGCCGTCGCCATCGGCGCGCTTGTACACCTGGGCCAGGGTACATTCGAAGAAACTGCTGGCCATGCCGACCAGGGCAGTGACCCACATCCAGAACACCGCGCCAGGGCCGCCCAAGGTCACGGCAATGCCGACCCCGGCGATGTTACCGGCGCCCACGCGGCCAGCCAGGCTCAGCATCAGGGCCTGGAAGGAGCTCAACTGGCCTGCCTGGCCACGCAGCGATTCCTTGAACACGGCGAACATGTGGCCGAAATGGCGGAACTGTACGAACCGCGAACGGATGGTGAAGTAACCGCCGAGACCGACGATCAGCACGATGAGGAGTTTCCCCGAGAGGAAATCGTTGAGTGCTTCGAGCATTGGAAAATGACCTCGATTCTTATTCTTCGTGTGGATTGATCAGCGGACGGCAGGCGCACCGCTATTCGTTGGGGCGCATGGTTGGCCATGACAAGAGTCGTTACAATTTCGCGGGTTGCTCTGACTTGATGCGACTTGATGCTACAATGGCGTCATTCGCGTCACCTGGATTCCGCACATGAGTGAGCATTTCGCTACCAACCTCAAACTGGCTTGCAGCCACTACCGCTCTATTTCCGAAGTTTGCCGCCAGCTCTCGATCAACCGAGCGCAGTTCAACAAGTACCTCAGCGGGCAGAGCCGTCCGACGGCTTTCAACCTGAAACGCATCGGTGATTTCTTTGGCGTCGAGGATTACGAGCTGAACCTGCCTGCCGAGCAGTTCGCCCGCCTGATCGGTGCCCGCGTCTCGACCCTGGCCGAACAACCCAGCGACCCGATCAGTGAACTGTTCCGCCCGCTGCATGAGCACGCCGGCAACCTGTCGCGTTATTGCGGTTATTACTTCGAGTACTCGAACTGCATGTCGGTGCCCGGCACGATCCTGGTGTCGCTGGTGCACCTGTGGGAAGAGCGGGGGCGTTTCCTGTTCGAGCGCCAGGAGCGGCAGGAGCGCTCCAGCGCCACGGACCTGCATGCCGAAGTCCGTTGTCGCTATCTGGGCGCGGCGTTTCAGTTGCAGGACCGAGTGTTCCTCATCGACTACGAGTCGCTGACTTTCAACGAAATGAGCCAGACCATCCTGATTCCCAGCTTCAAAAGCCGGATCACCCGCCTGAACGGCCTGAAGGCCGGGGTTTCCAGCGGCGACCGGCGCAACCCGGCCTGCACACGGGTGGTGTGGGAGTACCTGGGTGAGGAGATCAATCGCATCAATGCCTACCGACAGGTCAAACTGTACCGCCCGGATGATCCGCGTATAGATGATGACGTCAGGGAACGTCTGAGTGTGGGGCCGTTGCGCAACAGTTTGTTTGAGATTGAATAGACAGGATGGCTGTACTCGGCATGCCACTGCCGCTCTATCGGTTTGACCGATGACTGGAATTGAATTCAGGCCCGCTGAGTACTCATAGGCGGTGCAACCATTGCGCCACCGGATGACCAGTACTGAGCATCAACTTGGTTGCCATCAGGCAGCACACGGCGATCAGCAGCGGTTTCACCAGCCGCGGCCCGAAGTGGAGCGCACACCGCGCGCCCAGCTGCGCACCAATGATGGCGGACACGGCCATTATCAATGCCAAAAGCCAGACGATCGCCCCACTGCATGCAAACACGGTCAGGGCTCCCAGGTTGCAGCAAGCATTCAGGAGTTTGCTTCTGCAAATTGCTTGCATGAGCGGCTGTCCCAGCAGCAGGGTGCATGCGACCATGAAAAATGAACCGGTACCTGGCCCGAAAATACCGTCATAGAAGCCGATGGCTGGCACTACCGCCAGTGTGAATGCAACGCTCGACAGCCGTTGCTTGCGCTCCTGACCACTCAACGTGGGAGTGAACGCAAATTAGGCGGCGACCGCGATCAGCATGATGGGAACGACAGATTCCAGGACATACCTGTCGAGCATGCTGATTGACATGGCGCCAGTGACGCCTCCAGTAAAGGATAGGCAGGCCATAGGCCAGTCTGCTCGCCAATCGATCATTCGTTTTCGAGCAAACGCCCAGACGGCTGACGCACTGGCTGAGGAAGCTTGAAATTTGTTAGTGGCCATTGCTGCCAATGGGTCGATGCCTGCGATGAATAGAGCGGGAAGAGTGAGGAGTCCGCCGCCGCCTGCTATTGCATCGAAGAAACCGGCAAACAGCGCGACGGCTGCTAGCGCTATATAGATCGAATCCATTTTCAATTGTGCTCCATTTTCACTAGCCACGTACTATCAACGGGTCTTGCTGCAGGATTAATGGCCGCGCATCTGGCGAATACCCAAACAGCCTGATCAGTAGTCGCCTGTTATCTTTGATTATGTCGCGGGCATGCAGGGCCTGGCTGTTGTTGATTAACAGCGCAGAGGTGGGCTGCAGAACGAATTAGTAACAATCTGCCTGATTCAATAGATCTTTCAATGACCAGTAGGCTTGGCGCGCCAATTGGCTAGCTTTTTCGTGCACAGAGTACCGATAACTGTTGTAGCGCAAGGTGAAGTCACCTCGAGGGTCGAACTGGATGATGGAATGTTCTAGCATGTCCTCGCTGTCGTCCTTGACGAAACATTCACTGCGACTGAAACAGAATGATTTCGATGAAAGCGCCAGTGCTTCAAGGCCGTTCAGTTTTGCAATTACATTGCGTGCCGGTATCAATTTTGTCGGCTCTTGGGATGGGTTCCATCGGGCCGTCAGAATCAAGGCGCTGGGACATCTGGGCCACCCATCGCACCGACTTGGCGGGCTGCGCAGTCCAGAAAATTGGCTTGCTGGTCATTGAGCTCGAACTGGATGACCTCAGTCGATCGTTGAGGCACGTTCCCTATCATTGTTTTTTTCCTTGTATGTAGGGGGAGGTGGAACTTTTTGTGAGTTCGCCGTTAATTTAGCCAGAGAATCTTACGCAGTGATGCAGGACCTGCTCCCTTGGTCATGTGAGGAATGTCCTCGGCGGTGGTAGGAATAGCCCTACGTATCCACCTCCGCCCCAGGGTTGGACTTCCCCGCCCGGAAACCGCAAAATGACCCACTTTCCTTAATCAACCTCTCCGGATCTGCTGACTCTATGCGTATGCGCCTAATGCTGTTGGGTGGTGGCAATGCCCTCGGGCAAGCGCTGATTCGTCTTGGGGCCGAGGAGGACATCGCATTCCTGGCGCCGCGCCCGCCCGAGAGCGGCTGGACGCCGGCGAGCCTGACCCAGTTGCTTGACGACCATCGCCCCGATGCCCTGGTGAACCTGGCCTATTACTTCGACTGGTTCCAGGCCGAGTCGGTCAGCGAGCCGCGCCTGGCGCAACAGGAGCGGGCAGTCGAGCGGCTGGCAGAGCTGTGCCAGCACCACCAGATCACCCTGGTGCAGCCTTCCAGCTACCGGGTATTCGATGGCTCGCGGGCCACTGCCTACAGCGAGAAGGACGAGCCCGTACCCCTGGGGCTGCGGGGCCAGGCCTTGTGGCGGATCGAGCAGAGCGTGCGGGCGGCGTGCCCGCAACATGTACTGCTGCGCTTTGGCTGGTTGCTGGACGAAAGCATCGATGGCTCGCTCGGTCGTTTCCTCACCCGTGCCGAGCAACCGGCCGAGTTGCTGCTGGCCGATGACCGGCGCGGCAACCCCACACCTGTGGACGATGCGGCCCGGGTGATCCTGTCTGTGCTCAAGCAACTCGATTGCAACGCGCCGCTATGGGGCACCTACCATTACGCCGGCAACGAGGCGACCACGCCGCTGGTGTTGGGCCAGGCGATCCTGGCCGAGGCCGGCCAATATCGCCAGCTGGCAGTGCAGGCACCCACGGCGCAAGCGCATGCCGCGCGGCCGGATGCCAGCGAAGAGCCGCAGCATGCCGTATTGGCCTGCAAGAAAATCCTTCATACCTTTGGCATCAAGCCGCGTGCCTGGCGCGCCGGCTTGCCGCCCCTACTGGACCGTTTCTACCGCCATGGCTGATGCCCCCATCCTGATCACCGGCGGTGCCGGCTTCATTGGTTCCCACCTGTGCGATGCGTTGTTGGACAAAGGCTACGCCGTACGCATTCTCGATGACTTGTCCACTGGCCGGCGGGACAACCTGCAGATCGACCACCCACGGCTGGAACTGATCGAAGGCGATGTCGCCGATGCTGCTCTGGTCATGCGGGCTGCGGCAGGTTGCAGTGCCGTGGTGCACCTGGCCGCAGTGGCTTCGGTGCAGGCCTCGGTCGAAGATCCGGTGCGTACCCACCAGAGCAATTTCATCGGCACCCTCAATGTTTGTGAAGCCATGCGCGTGCACGGTCTGCGCCGGGTGGTGTTCGCCTCCAGTGCCGCCGTGTATGGCAACAATGGCGAGGGCGAGTCGATCGCCGAGGATACGCCCAAGGCACCGCTGACGCCCTATGCCGTGGACAAGCTGGCCAGTGAGCAATACCTGGACTTCTACCGCCGTCAGCATGGGCTGGAGCCGGTGGTGTTCCGCTTCTTCAATATCTTCGGGCCTCGCCAGGACCCGTCCTCGCCCTATTCCGGGGTTATCAGCATCTTCTGCGAGCGTGCTGTGCAGGGCCTGCCGATCACCGTGTACGGGGATGGCGAGCAGACCCGCGATTTCCTGTATGTAGGCGACCTGGTGCAAGTGATGGTGCAGGCGCTGGAGCAGCCGCAGGTCGAGGAGGGTGCGGTGAACATCGGCCTCAACCAGGCAACGTCGATCAACCAAATGCTCGCGGCGCTGCAGAAAGTCGTGGGCAGCTTGCCAGCGGTGACCTACGCGGCGGCGCGTGCCGGTGATATTCGTCATTCGCGGGCCGATAACCAGCGCTTGCTGGCGCGGTTTGCATTCCCGCAGGCTACGCCGATGGTCGAGGGGCTGGCCCGGCTACTGGGTAAAAGCTGAAGTCACGGGCCAAGCGATGCCCTGCCTGCACGGCCTGTAGGAGCAACTGTCTTTCTCAAAATGTGAAAAGCCTGCGCGATCCATTGTGGGAGCGGGCGTGCCCGCGAAGCAGGCGACGCGGTGTCTGGCACCGGCTGCGCCGGTGTTCGCGGGCACGCCCGCTCCCACAGGAACCGTGTGATCTTCGAGTCCTGCATTTTGGCTGTT
>NZ_CAMZMX010000035.1:0-59336 GCF_947311875.1 Pseudomonas sp. PARCl1 | reverse complement strand
CGCCGTACAAACAAGGCGGCCGCGCGCGCCTGTCACAGGCGTTACTGGCCCGAAACAAACGTAGGAGCGAGCGCAGCTCGCGATTGCGCCGCGCGGGCGGCGCTCGGCGCGTCAGGCCGCGACCTCACTGTGCGGCTCGAAGCTGTCGGCCCTGGCCAGCTGCCACATGCGCGAGTAGAACTGGCCATCCACCTCGCCGGTGAGCAGCTCGCCCGGCTTGAGGAACACATGCATCTGCGAGAACAGCTTGATCTCGGTGGCCGAGATGCGGCGCACCAAGTGCTTGGCCTCCAGCTGTGCAGGGTGTTCCAGGCCAGCCGCCGCCAGCATTTCTGCCAGCGCGCGCAGGGTGTTGTGGTGGAAGTTCAACACCCGCTGGGCCTTGTCCGGCACTACCAGTGCGCGTTGGCGCAGCGGGTCTTGCGTGGCCACGCCAGTGGGGCATTTGTTGGTGTGGCAGCTTTGCGACTGGATGCAGCCAATGGCGAACATGAAGCCGCGCGCCGAATTGGCCCAGTCGGCGCCAATGGCCAGTACACTGGCGATGTCGAAGGCGCTGACGATCTTGCCGCTGGCGCCCAGCTTGATCTTGTCGCGCAGGTTCAGCCCGACCAAGGTGTTGTGCACGAACAGCAACCCCTCACGCAGGGGCACGCCAATGTGATCGGTGAATTCCACCGGCGCCGCGCCGGTGCCGCCTTCCTTGCCATCGACGACGATGAAATCCGGCAGGATACCGGTCTCCAGCATGGCCTTGGCGATGCCCATGAACTCCCACGGGTGGCCCAGGCAAAACTTGAAACCCACCGGCTTGCCGCCGGACAGTTCGCGTAGCTGGGCGATGAACTGCATCATCTCGATGGGGGTGGAAAAGGCGCTGTGCCGTGACGGCGAAATGCAGTCTTCGCCCATCAGCACGCCACGGGTCTCGGCAATTTCCTGGGTGACCTTGTGCTTGGGCAGGATGCCGCCATGGCCAGGCTTGGCGCCCTGGCTCATCTTCACTTCGATCATGCGCACCTGCGGGCTACGGGCTTGTGCGGCGAAGCGCTCAGGGTCGAAACGCCCGTCCGCGGTGCGGCAGCCAAAGTAGCCGCTGCCCAGTTCCCATACCAGGTCACCACCGTGTTCACGGTGGTACGGGCTGATGCTGCCTTCGCCAGTGTCATGGTGGAAGTTGCCCAGTTTGGCGCCCTGGTTGAGCGCGCGGATAGCGTTGGCGCTGAGCGAGCCGAAGCTCATGGCCGAGATGTTGAAAATCGAGGCCGAATACGGCTGGCTGCACTGCGGCCCACCAATGATGATGCGGAAGCTGGCCGGGTCGGCCAACGGCGCCGGGCGCATGGAGTGGCCAATGAACTCGAAGCCGGACTGGTACACATCGATCAAGGTGCCGAACGGTTTGTCGGAAGCTTCGTTCTTGGCCCGGGCATACACCAGCGAGCGCTGCGCACGGGAGAACGGCAGTGCGTCGCTGTCGGACTCCAGCAGGTACTGGCGGATCTCCGGGCGGATGGCCTCTACCAGGTAGCGGATGTTGCCCAGGATGGGGTAGTTGCGGCGCACGGCGTGGCGCTGCTGCAGCAGGTCGAACAGCCCGATCAGGCTGAGAACGCCGGCGGTCAGGGTGAAGGGCCACAGCCATTCATGCTGACTGAAGGGCAGGCTCGCCAAGGTGAACAGGACACAGGCGGCGAAGAAGGCATAGCGGCTGAGAAGTGACAGGCTCATACGGGGTCCTTGCGATGGCGCGGTCAGGCTCAGGGCCTGGGGGCAAACCCCGACCATAGCCAAGTTGCCGGGCGCTGCAAATTAAAATCGGGGTAGCGAAAATCATTCTCGCCACGCCAAGCCTCAGCAGCCCTGGCCCATGCTCGGCAAGGCAGGCTGTTTACGGTGCCCCGCGCAGCAGCTTCTGTCGCCAGCTTTCCTGCTCGTGCGCGGGCGCCTCGCTCAGGTACACAGGGCGCCCGGCCACGCGCTTGGCCACTGGCACACCGTCGCGGTACAGCAGGCGGTTGCCGCTCACCGCCGGCACCTTCACCCCCGGCAGCAACGAGCCGATCAGGTTCAGCGGGTCACTGGCACTGACCACCTGCAGTGCGCCGTCCGCCTCGCGCCGGCGTACCTGGCGCAGTAACCCGACCGCCTCCGGCAAGGCAAATTGTTCACCGGCCAACCCGGCAATGAAGCGCCCCCCGCGGATCTCGCCGCGTGCCTCCAGCCGGTGGTAGCAGCGCAGCAGTTCCCGCCACGGTGGCAGTACATCGCTCTCGCGCTCCAGCAGCCGCCAGCACACCACGCCATAGCGCCTTAGCAGGGCGTGGGCGATGTGCTCCAGGCGTTGGCTGTCATCCGCCGTGCCCTGGCGCAGCAATGCCCAGCGCCCGGCATGGGACATGCTGCTGGACAACGGTGCATGGCCGCGCCGGCGGGTGCGTGAAGCGCGTTTCGCCGCCGGGGCGATCAGGCTGCGCAGGCCAGTGAAGCTGTCGGCACCTACCAGGCCGGCACCCACCAGTTCCTGCAACGCTGTTTCCAGTTCGCTGGGCAGCAGGCGGGCATCGTGGGTCAGTTCGTCGAAGAATAACGCCCCCTGAGCCTGCAGCACCTCATGTACCCGCTGCGCCCGTGCGCCAAGGCTCTGTACGGCAGGCGCGGGCGCCAGGCTGCGCCACAGCCCAAGGTGCTCCCGAGGCAGCAACACCAGCGGGGTGCTCGACAAGGTGCTGCCTGAGCGGCTCGCGGCCAGCCGGCTCCAGGCGAATTGCCCGCTGCGGCACGCATCATCGAGCCAGTGGGGGCTGTAGTCGTGGATGCGTGCGGGCAGCAGTTCGGCCTCCCAGGCTGCGGCTGCACTGGGGAAGCCCTGCAACTGCCCAAGCACTTCGGCTACAGCCTGCGGGCCACGCAGCCGCGTGTCAGGTGCCAGGTGCTGCCAGTCGAACAGAAAACGCATGAAGTCCTGCAGGCTGACCGGCTCGATTTCGCGACGCAAGCGCTTGACCGTGTAGCGGTGGATGCGCGCCAGCAAATGGCGTTCGCACCATTGCAGCTCGTTGGCGGCCGGGCTGAAGTAGCCGCGCAGCACATAACCTTCGGCTTCCAGGCGGGCCAGGGCCTGTTCGACTGCCTGCGGCGGCATGCCCAACGGCGCGGCGATCTGTACCAGCGTCTGCGGGCCATGGGCGCTCAGGCGGCCACGCAGCAGTTCGCCCAGGGCATTGTCGGGCTCGATGGGCTGGTCGAAGCCAGGCAACTGTTCCAGCGCCGGTTCGAGGGGCGTCGCCGGGTAGATCGCCTGCAGCAGGTTCAGGCGCTCGCGGGCCAGCCACAACTGCTCACGGGGCAGGCGCAAGGTGCGGCCGGCCTTGGCCAGTTGCCTGAGGAACAGGTTCCAACCAGGGTTGGCGCTGACCTGCGCCTGGCTGATGGCGCCCAGGCTCATCAAGGTTTCGTGCATTTCGTCGCTATTGCGCGGCTGCGGCCAGGCCTCGGCGGCCACGGCAGCGATGGCGTCGGCGTCCAGTGCGCCCAGGTCGTCACTGCTGTGCACCTCGTTCCAGCGCCGGTTGAGCACCGCCTGGGTGCGCCGCTCTTCCAGCGGTGCGTCGTCGAGGAATGTATAAGGGCGGGCATTGAGAATGGCCGACGCCAGCGGCGATGGCGCAGGCAGATCGCGGCACAGCAGGCGTACTGCCCCGCTTTCCATGCGCCTCAACAGGGCCAGCCAGCCCGTGCAATCCAGGGCCTCGTGCAGGCAGTCGTCGAGGGTCTGCTCGACCAGCGGGTGCTCGGGTATCTGCCGCTCGCCGGCGATATTTTCCAGGCAGGCGATCTGGTCGGGAAATACCGCGGCAACCAGGTCTTCGCTTTTCATGCGCTGGATTTGCGGCGCTACTTTGCGCCCGCCCACGAAGCGCGGCAGGGCCATGGCGACACTGGCGTTCCAGCGCCAGCGCACACCGAACAGTGGCGCTTCGAGCACGGCCTGTATGAGGAGGGCTTCTGCGGTGCCGCTTTTCAGGTAACGCCAGACCTCGTCGAGGTCGAAACTGTGGCTGGTGGACAGCGACAGCACGATGGCGTCCTCGCTGGCGGCCGCCTGCAGTTCGAAATTGAAGGTGCGACAGAAGCGTTTGCGCAAGGCCAGGCCCCAGGCGCGATTGATGCGGCTGCCGTAGGGCGAATGGATGATCAGCTGGGTGCCGCCGGAGGCATCGAAGAAGCGCTCCATCACCAACGTTTCCTGCGAGGGCAGGGCACCGAGCACATCGCGGGTACGGGCCAGGTAGTCGAGCAACTGCTCGGCGCAGTCTTCGTCCAGCTCGAACGTACCCTGCAACCATGCCGACACCGCGCGGGTATCGCCGTCGGCCAGCGTCAGCTGCTGGTCAAGCTGTGCCTGCAGCCTGGCCACGGCCGCGGACAGTTCGTCGCTGCGGCCAGGCGCCTCGCCGAGCCAGAACGGAATGGTGGGCGGCAGCCCTTGGGCATCCTCCACCCGAACCCGGCCCGACTCGACGCGCAGGATGCGGTACGAGGCATTGCCCAGCTGGAAGATGTCGCCTGCGATGCTCTCCACCGCGAAGTCTTCATTGACGCTGCCAATGTTCAGCGCCTGCGGCTCCAGCAATACGCTGTAGTCGGCGTTGTCCGGAAGGGTGCCACCGCTGGTCAGCGCGGTCAGCTGGCTGCCGCGGCGGCCCCGCAATGTGCCGCTTACCGCATCGCGGTGCAGGTAGGCACTGCGTACGCCCTGGCGGCCGTGGTAGCCCTCGGCAAGCATGCGCAGCAGGGCCTGGTAGTGCTGCTGGTCGAGGTGGGCATAAGGTGTGGCCTGGCGCAGGCAGTCGAACAACGCCTGTTCGTGCCACGGCTGGTTGCAGGCTTCGGCGACGATCTGCTGGGCCAGCACGTCCAGGGGCGCCCGGGGTATGTGCAGCGCCTCAAGTTCCCCCCGGCGTACGCAGTCGAGCAGGGCCACGCACTCGATCAGGTCGTCACGCGATGTCGGGAACAAGCGCCCTTTCGGCACGCCATCGACCTGGTGGCTGGCGCGGCCAACCCGTTGCAGGAAGGCGGCAATCGAACCCGGCGAGGCCACCTGGCAGACCAGGTCGATGTCGCCAATGTCGATGCCCAGCTCCAGTGAAGCGGTGGCCACCAGTACCTGCAACTGGCCGTGCTTGAGCCGTTGCTCGGCGCTCAGGCGCAGCTCCTTGGCCAGGCTGCCATGGTGCGCGGCCACGGCATCCTTGCCCAGGCGGTCGCTGAGGTGGCGGGTGATGCGCTCAGCCAGGCGCCGGGTGTTGACGAATACCAGGGTGGTGCGATGCTCGCGGGCCAGGGCTGCCAGGCGGTCGTAGACCAAGCCCCAGACATCGGTGGCCATGACCGCCGCCAACGGTACCGGCGGCAGCTCGATGGCCAAGTCGCGTGGCCGGGCATGGCCAACATCGACAACCGCGCAGGGCCGGCCGCTCCCGACCAGAAACTGCGCCACCCGCGCCACCGGGCGCTGTGTGGCAGACAGGCCAATACGGCGCAAGGGCCGGCCTGCCAAGGCCTGCAGACGTTCCAGGGTCAGTGCCAGATGCGCCCCGCGCTTGTTGCCGGCCAAGGCGTGGATCTCGTCGACGATTACCGTATGCACGTTGCGCAGGCCTTCACGACCAGACGCCGAACCCATCAGTACATACAGGGATTCAGGGGTCGTGACCAGAATGTGCGGTGCCAGCTTGCGCATGGCGGCGCGTTCTTTTTGCGGGGTATCGCCGGTGCGCACGGCGGTAGTGATGCGGGGTGCAGCCAGGCCCTGTTCTGCCAGGGCCTGGCTGATACCCTCAAGCGGGGCTTGCAGGTTGACGCGGATGTCATTGGACAGCGCCTTGAGCGGCGAAACATAGACCACCTGGGTCTGCGCCGGCAGCTGACCCTGCTGCGCCAGGCCCTGGCAGAACAGTTCATCGAGCACGGCCAGGAACGCGCTCAGGGTCTTGCCCGAGCCGGTGGGGGCGGCCAACAGCATCGACTGGCCGCCATGGACCAAGGGCCAGGCCTGGGCCTGGGCATCGGTAACGGTTGCGAAGTGGCGGCCGAACCAGGTGCGTACGGCGGGGTGGAACAGTTCGAGCACCGGGTGCTGTTGGGCGGGCAGGTTCATGGGTTGGTTATGGAGGGGCACGGGCGCTTTGGCAAGGGGCCGTTCGTCTGGCCGGCACACCCGACAATGGCCTTGTCAGCCCAAGCGAGCCCGTGGGATCCTCCCCGGCCATTGTTGCCAGCGAGTTCAGCCCATGCCCAATACCATTCGCATCGCCGCCGCCCTGTTGCTCGACCCGCAGGGGCGCACCTTGCTGGTGCGCAAGCGTGGCACCGAAGCCTTCATGCAGCCGGGGGGCAAGATCGATGCGGGTGAAACGGCGCTGCAGGCACTGGTGCGCGAACTGCACGAGGAATTGGGCCTGCACATCGACCCGGCCCAGGCCGTGTACCTGGGCCAGTTCAGTGCCACGGCCGCCAATGAGCCCGGCTTCGAGGTGCAAGCCGAGCTGTTTCGAGTCGACAGCGCCGCTGCCGTGGTCCCGGCGGCAGAAATCGAGGAGGTGGTATGGCTGGCTGCAGATCAGGCGCCAGACCAGCCACTGGCGCCCTTGACCCGCGACCTGATCCTGCCGCTGTACCGCCAGTTGCTCAACGCACCGCGCTGACGCCGTCGAGGGTGGCGAAGGAGGTGTCCTTGGCGGTCAGCAGAAAGTCGCGCATGTACGGCGCATCGAGCATGTCGGTGCGCACAGCGGCATAAAGCGTGGCAAACAGGCCTTTCTCGCCCAGGCGCTTGCCTTTCACATAACCCCGCGCGCTGTACTCATGCAAAGCCCAGTGCGGCATGCCGCACACCCCCCGGCCGCTGGCGACCAGCTGCATCATCATCACGGTCAGCTCCGAGGTGCGCACGGCGGCCGGCTCGACGTCGGCCGGCTCCAGGAAGCGGGTGAAGATGTCCAGGCGGTCGCGCTCCACCGGGTAGGTGATCAGGGTCTGGTCGAGCAGGTCCTGGGGCACGATATACGGCTTGCTGGCCAGCGCATGCTGGTTGGCGACCGCCAGCATGGCTTCGTAGGTGAACAGCGGCACGTAGGTGATGCCGGCCAGGTCCACCGGGTCGGAGGTCACCACCAGGTCAAGGTCACCACGGGCCAGGGCTGGCAAGGGTGCAAAGGCGAAGCCGGAGGCCAGGTCCAGCTCGACTTCCGGCCAGGCATCGCGGAACTGGTCGATGGTCGGCATCAGCCACTGGAAACAGCTGTGGCATTCGATTGCCATGTGCAGGCGCCCGGCCGTACCGCCGGCCAGGCGTGCGATGTCGCGTTCGGCACCCCGTAGCAACGGCAGGGTGGCATCTGCCAGTTGCAGCAGGCGCAGCCCGGCGCTGGTAAAGCGTATCGGCTTGCTCTTGCGTACGAACAGCGGCAGGCCCAGGCGTTCTTCCAGCTCCTTGAACTGGTGAGACAGCGCCGACTGGGTCAGATGCAGGCGCTCGGCGGCTTCCACAAGGCTGTCGGCCTCGCGCAAGGCATGAAGGGTTTTCAGGTGGCGGATCTCCAGCACTGCTGACTCCGGGGTGTGAATGGGGTGAACGAAGCGATGAGTTGAGTTTCGCTCATGTTGGCAACGCTGTCGACTGGGCGTAGCGCCGCACCCCTTTGCGGCGGGCTCCACACCCACTGGGGCCCGAATACCCGCGCCGCAGGCGCTTCACACCGTTGTTGAGGTCAACCGAGGCCGTATTTTTTGACCTTGTCGAACAGCGTGGTCTTGGCCATGCCCAGCTCCTGGCTGGCCTGGCTGAGGTTGCCGCCGGTGCGTTGCAGTGCATCGCTGAGCAGGTTGCGTTCGAACGCCTCCACTGCCTCGGCAAAGCCCAGGCCTTGGCTGGCCCCACCGCTGGGCCCTTTCTTGAACGCCGGCAGGCCCAGGGCGTAGCGTTCGGCCACGTTGCGCAGTTCCCGCACATTGCCTGGCCAGTCGTGGGCGAGGAGGCGCGACAGGGTCTGGCTGTCCAGGGTCGGTGTTTCCCGATCGAAGCGCAGGGCCGATTGCTGCAGGAAGTGCTCGAACAATTGCAGGATGTCTTCGCGGCGCTCGCGCAGCGGTGGCAGCTCCAGGGTCACCACGTTCAACCGGTAGTACAGGTCGCTGCGGAACTGACCGCTCTGGCCCAGGCTATCGAGGTCGGCCTTGGTTGCCGCAATCACCCGGCAATCCACGGCAATGCTCTGGTTCGACCCCAACCGTTCCAGGGTGCGCTCCTGCAAGACGCGCAGCAGCTTGATCTGCAGGTTGATCGGCATGCTCTCCACCTCGTCGAGGAACAGCGTGCCGCCATTGGCGTGTTCGATCTTGCCGATACGGCGCTTGCCGGCACCGGTGAAGGCGTTGGCCTCGTGGCCAAAAATCTCGGTCTCGAACAGGTTTTCCGGCAGGCCGCCGCAGTTCAGTGCCACGAAGGGCTGGCCCTGGCGACGGCTGAAGTCATGCAGGCAGCGCGCGACCAGTTCCTTGCCGGTGCCGGTCTCGCCCTCGATGAGCACGTTGGCCGAGGTGTCGGCCACATTGGCAATCAGCTCGCGCAGGTGCTCCATGGCCGGCGAGCGGCCGATGATACGGCCTTCCAGGCTGCTCTGTTCGGCCAGCTGGCGGCGCAAGGCAACCACTTCGCGCGACAGCCCCCGTTGCTCCAGGGCGCGGCGCACCACGTCGACCAGGCGTTCCGGGGAGAACGGCTTTTCCATGAAGTCGTAGGCACCATTGCGCATGGCGCCAACGGCCATGTCGATGTCGCCGTGGCCGGTGATCAGTACCACCGGCAGGCTGCGGTCGCGGGCCTTGAGGCGGTTGAGCAGCTCCAGGCCGTCGATGCCGGGCAGGCGGATATCGCTGACGACGATACCAGCGAAATCGTCGCCGATGCGCTCCAGCGCCTGCTCGGCACTGCCCACACCTTCGCAGGCGATGTCCTCCAGGGCCAGTGCCTGCTGGCAGCCGAGCAGCACATGCGGGTCGTCTTCGACGATCAGGACGGTAAGAGGCGCTTGGTTCATGGGTGCTCTGCCGATTCGTTAGGGGGCGAAACCAGGGGCAGGGCCAGGACGAAGGCGCTCCCGCCGGTGACGGGGTGCTCGACGTTGAGGCTGCCCTTGGCCGCAGCCGCAAGGCTCGCCGACAGGGTCAGGCCCAGGCCCAGGCCGTGTTCGCCCGGTTTGGTGGTGAAGAACGGTTCAAACAGGTGCTTGCGCGCCTCGGCGTCGATGCCGTGGCCATTGTCACGCACCTGCAAACGGTATTTGTCGCCCTGCACTTCGCCCTCCAGCCACAGTTCGGGCTGTGGCTGCGCAGCCATGGCATCGAGGGCATTGCCGATCAGGTTGACCAGGATTTGCTCCAGGCGGGTCTGGTCGATGGCCAGTTGCTGGTCCTCGTAGTGGTTGTGGAGCTGCAAGTGGCAGGCGCTGATGCGGTTGCCCAGTACTTGCAAGGTGGCTTCTATCGCCTTGGCCAGGGAAGCCTGGCCACTGTCGTCGCTGCGCCGGGCGAACGAGCGCAGGCTGGCAGTGATGCGGCCCATGCGGTCAATCAGGTCGTTCATGGTGCGCAGGTTGGTACTGGCGGTTTCCAGCGCCCCGCGTTCGAGGAAGCGCACCGTGTTGCCAGAGAGCGTACGCAAGGCAGCCAGCGGCTGGTTCAGCTCGTGGGCGATGCTGGTGGACATCTGCCCGATGGCTGCCAGCTTGCCGGCCTGCACCAGCTCGTCCTGGGCGTGGCGCAGCGTTTGTTCGGCGTGTCGGCGCTCGCGAATCTGGCCTTTCAGGCGTTCGTTGCTGGCACGCAGGTCGGCGGTGCGTTCGGTAATCCGTCGCTCCAGCTGGCTGTTGGCTTCCTCCAGCGCCTCGCGTGCGGCCAGGCGGGTAGCGATGACTTTGCGCCGCTCGTTCCAGGCGATGCCGAGGATGGCCAGCAGGGCGAAGGCGACCCCCACCAGAATGCCCTGGACCATGGATTCGCGGCGCAGGTCCTGCAGCGGGGTGAGCAGGGTGAAATGCCAGGGCGTGTCGACCAGCCGGCGGGTCTGGGCCAGGTAGGCCACTTCGTGGGGCTCGCCGTGGGCAGTCTCGCTGTTGGCGGGGAAGGTCAGTTTTTCCACGCCATCGGCCAGGGTCTCGCGGGCCAGGGGCTGCAACTCGTTCAACGGCCACCAGTAATACTGCAGGCTGCGCGCCAGCCGTTCCTTGGTTTGCGCGGTCAGCGGGCGTACCGACTTCAGGCGCCTGGCAGGGTCGCTGGAAAGGATGATGATGCCGTTTTCGTCGCTGACGAATGCCTCCAGGCGCGCCCGCTGCCAACGTTCTTCCAGGGTATCCAGGCGTACCTTGATCACTGCCACGCCAATGATCTTGCCGTGTTCCTCGAGCCCGTGGGCAAGGTAGTAGCCAGCCTCGCCCGTGGTGCTGCCGATGCCGTAGAAGCGCCCAGGTTCGCCGCGTACGGCAGTCTGGAAATAAGCGCGGAACGACAGGTCTTCGCCCAGGAACGAATCGGCATCGCGCCAGTTGCTGGTGGCCTGGACCCGGCCATTGGTATCGAGCACGAAAATTGCCCGGCTGCGGCTGCGCCGGTTCAGGCCTTCGAGGTATTCGTTGACCGCCTGGCGCGAACCGCCATCCGGGTCGGTGAGCAGGTGCGAGACGCTGTCTTCCAGCTCCAGCAGGCTCGGCAGGTAGGTGTATTTGCTGATCTCGCTTTCGACCGTGCGCGCGTGCAGCTCCAGCTGGCGTTCACCGTTTTCGCTGAGGGTGCGGATACCGTTGCTCTCGCTGATCAGGTAGCCAGCCATACCCAGGCCGACCATCAGCAAAATGATCAGTGGTGGCAACAGCAATTGGCGGAGCAGGCGGGATTTCACGGCAGGCTTGGCAGGGAGAAGAAGCGAAGGATCGCATTTCATCACAGTGGCCTTGTCACGACCAGCGCCTGCTGCCCGATTGGGCAGCGGCGCCGACCGGTTCAATGAAGCAAAATCAGTGTTGCAGGATCTTGCTGAGGAAGTGCTGGGTGCGTTCGTGGCGGGCAGTCGGGTCGCCGAAGAACGCCTCCTTCTGGCAGTCTTCGATGATGTGGCCCTTGTCCATGAAGATCACGCGGTTGGCCACTTTGCGGGCGAAGCCCATTTCGTGGGTCACGCACATCATGGTCATGCCCTCGTGGGCAAGCTCCACCATCACGTCCAGTACTTCGTTGACCATCTCCGGGTCCAGCGCCGAGGTCGGCTCGTCGAACAGCATGACGATCGGGTCCATCGACAGTGCACGGGCAATGGCCACGCGCTGTTGCTGGCCACCCGACAGCTGGCCCGGGTGCTTCTTGGCATGGGCGCCAAGGCCGACGCGGTCGAGCAGGGCCAGGCCTTTCTTGGTGGCCTCCGCCTCACTGCGGCCCAGTACCTTGCGCTGGGCGATGGTCAGGTTTTCGGTGATGCTCAGGTGGGGGAACAGTTCGAAGTGCTGGAACACCATGCCCACCCGCGAACGCAGCTTCGGCAGGTTGGTCTTGGGGTCGGCGATCGAGGTGCCATCGACCACGATATCGCCCTTCTGGAACGGCTCCAGGGCATTGACGCACTTGATCAGGGTGGACTTGCCCGAACCCGAAGGGCCGCACACCACCACCACTTCACCTTTCTTGACCTCGGTGCTGCAGTCGGTCAGTACCTGGAAGTCCCCGTACCACTTGTTGACGTTCTTGATGGAAATCATACGGTGATCCTTTTTTGCAGGCGCTTGACCAGCCACGAAGCGGAGAAGCTGATGAGGAAGTACACGACCCCGGCGAAGATCAGGAACTCATGGGAGCGCCCGATGATGTCGCCGTTGGAGCGTGCCGAGTTGAGGAAGTCCACCAGGCCCACGGTGTAGACCAGCGAGGTATCCTGGAACAGGATGATGCTCTGCTGCAGCAACAGCGGGGTCATCTTGCGAAACGCCTGCGGCAGGATGATCAGGCGCATGGTCTGGCTGTAGGTCATGCCCAGGGCCTGGGCGGCGCCCATCTGGCCCTTGGAGATCGACTGCACGCCGGCGCGGACGATTTCACAGAAGTAGGCGGCTTCGAACATCATGAACGCCACCACGCACGAGGTGAAGGCACCCACCGGGGTGTCCTCGCCGGTGATCCAGCGCAGAACGAACGGTACCGCCAGGTAGAACCAGGTGATCACCAGCAGCAGCGGGATCGAGCGGAAATAGTTGACGTAGGCCCCGGCCAGCCGCGACAGCAGCTTGCTTGATGACAGCCGCATGAGCGCCAGGATGGTGCCCAGCACGATACCGCCCACCACCCCCATGACCATCAGTTGCAAGGTCATGAGCATGCCTTCCCACAGGGCGGGCAGGGCCGGGATGATTTCGCTGAAATCCATGTCCATTTACTTGCCCCCCACGGAAATCAGGCCAGGCACGGCGACTTTCTTCTCGACCATGCGCATCAGCAGCATCAGCCCCATGTTCAGGGTGAAGTAGATCAGCGTGGCCAGGGTGAACGCCTCGAACAGGTTGGCGGAAAATTCGGCGGTCTGTTTGGTTTGCGCCAGCAGCTCCATCAGGCCGATCAGCGATGCCACCGAGGAGTTCTTGAACACGTTGAGAAATTCGGAGGTGAGCGGCGGAATGATGATCCGGTAGGCCTGGGGCAGCAGCACGTTGGTGTAGATCTGCGGCAGGCTGAAACCCATGGCGCGGGCCGCGGATTCCTGGCCGCGCGGCAGCGCCTGGATGCCGGTGCGCACTTGCTCGCAGACACGGGCGGCAGTGAACAGGCCCAGGCAGATGACCACACTGATCAGCGCCGAGGTGGTCGGGTTGAGGTCTTGCTTGAACCATTCCTGCAGGCCTTCGGGCAGCAGGTCTGGCACCAGGAAGTACCAGATGAACAGCTGCACCAGCAGCGGCACATTGCGGAACAGCTCCACGTAGATGGTGGCGATGCCCGATACCAGGCGGTTCGGCACGGTGCGCATGACGCCGAGCACCGAGCCCAGCAGCAAGGCGATGATCCAGGCGGAGATGGCGATGGCGATGGTCCAGCCCAGGCCGGTGATGTACCAGTCGAGATAAGTCTCGCTGCCCACGCCGGTGGACTTGAAGAACACGCTCCAGTCCCAGTTGTAATTCATCGGGATTTCCCCTCAGACGGTTGTTTCACGGGCACCTTGGTACATCCGGGGGCGCTGGGCGCCCTCGGATGAAAGGTTAGACACTAATGAGTGGCCTGCAGGGTTTGATTCGTGCTGTCGAGCACCAGGCCGTTATCTGAGGATCAGGACTTCTTCTCGTCCGCGGCCTTGTCGGTAGGCTCGGCGATCAGTTTTTTCAGCTCATCGCTCATCGGGAACTGCAGGTTCAGGCCTTTTGGCGGGATCGGTTGCTGGAACCACTTGTCGTAGCTCTTGTTGACTTCGCCCGACTTGAAATAGGCAACGATGGCATCGTCGACCGCTTTCTTGAACGCCTCGTCACCCTTGCGCACCATGCAGCCGTAGATTTCATACGACTGCGGGGTACCGGTGATGACCCAGTCTGCCGGCTTGCGCGCCTTGGCCATTTCACCGGCGAGCAAGGCGTCGTCCATCATGAAGGCTACGGCGCGGCCGCTTTCTAGCATGTTGAAGGCTTCACCGTGGTCCTTGGCGGAAATCACGTTCATCTTCATCTGCTTGTCGGCGTTCATCGCCTTGAGAATGCGCTCGGAGGTGGTGCCGGCGGTGGTCACCACGTTCTTGCCAGCCAGGTCCGGGAAGTCCTTGTATGCAGGTTGACCGTCCTTGACCTTGGTCAGCAGGCGGGTACCGACTTCGAAGATGCCGACCGAGAAGCCGACTTGCTGCTGGCGCTCGACGTTGTTGGTGGTGGAGCCGCATTCCAGGTCGACGGTGCCGTTTTGCACCAGCGGGATACGGGTCTGCGAGGTGACCAGGTTGTAGCGGACCTTGATGTCCGTACCCAGTTGTTTTTTCAGGGCATCGACGACAGCCAGCTGAATGTCATGCGAGTAGCCCACGGGCTCGGGTTTGCCGGCCAGGTAGGAAAATGGAATGGAAGAGTCGCGGTGGCCCAGGGTGATGGTGCCCGAGTCCTTGATCTTCTTGAGGGTGCCGGTCAGTTCTTCGGCCATGGCTGGCGAAGCAATGATCGCAGCGGCAATGGTGGCGCCCAACAGATGACGAACGATACGCATCAAATTTTCCTCGACGTGTTTGTTTTTTTTATGGAGCCGTTGGCGGACTCTTTCGTTCAACGAATACAGCGAAGCGCTGTGCATTCGATTGAAGAGTGTAGAGCATGAGTCGTGCCAAACGGGTTTGACGAGCAAAAAACCTGATCGTCCGGGCGCTCGGGGCCCTGGCGGAGTGCGTCTATCTCGGGCTTTCGTTCGGTTTTCCGAACTATCCTGGTTGCCACGGTCGGAAAACCGATTGTTTGCCCGGGCGGGCTCGCTGCAGGAACCCAGGTTGGGGCTATGGGTGTACCTCAGCCTCTGGCTGGAGGGCTGGTTGACTCGGCGCCCTTGTCGCTGGAGCTGAACCGATGACCGAGCCATTGTTTCCCGCTGAATCGATCAATACCCTGATTGCCCGGCGCCTGCCTGCATGGCTGGTGGCCCATGGCAATGTCGACTGGCTGCTTGCCTTGCGCCGCGCGCTGCACGCCCAGGAAGAAGCGACCCATTCATTGCACCGAATCCTGCAAGCCATTCCGGCACTGGATGAGTTCGCAGCTACCCGTTTGAACCAGGTATTGAACCGTGCCGACCTGACGATCGCGGACTTGCGCCGCAGCCATGTGGGTATCGAGCGCACCGTTATATTGCCGCCGATGGCGCCGGGGTGGCCCATTCGCCGGCACATGCAACGATCTTCCACGCCGTTGCTGGCGGCGGTACTGCACAATTTCCATATCGTCGACACGCGCCCTTCGCCCAGCCGCCGGGGCTGGCTACTGGACGCAAAGGGCGAGCACGTGCCGGTGGGTTACGAGGTATTCGCCGGGCGCTGCCGCGAGGCCGATGTGGGCGGGCACTACCAGGCTATCCTGCGGCAGTGCCTGGCGCCGGACGATGCCCCAGGTGCTGCACCTGGCTCGGCCAAGGCCGCTGTACACCGGTGTTTCGAGGAAAACGCCCGCGCCGACCTGGAAGTGGCAGTGCGCTGCGCATTGCTCAAAGGTGACTTGGACGAGAACAGCTACCGTTTGCTATCGCCCTGTTTTACCGCGTTACCCATGGTGCCGGCGGTGCCGGGTGAGGTCGCACCACGCCAGTTGTACCTGCTGGGCAAATGTGTGCGCGGCGTGGTGACACTGGAGCTGCGGCCGGCGGTGGGTGCGGACTTGCAGGGTGTATGCGTCTGGGTACCGAATGACCCGCAGTCGCCGGTTCGCGTCTATCGGTCCTGGGAAGAGGTGTTCCGGGCGTTGGCCCGGCGCCTGACGACGGCACCCTACCGCCGGTTCTTCAGCCGCTTCATCAGCGAGCGCGACCGGGTTTGCTTTCAGCAGCTGCTCGAGGAGCGGATAGAGGCAAGTGCGGCGCACCAGGTGCCTGAGCTCGATGGCAGGCACCTGGCCATCGACACATCGCTGTTCAGCCATCTGCGTGGGTTGCAGATAGACAAACTGCTCGATGATGCCCACGTGCTGGCCGTACCTACCGCAGACCTCGATGAACATGAGCGCGATGCTCGGCTGCACGCCTATCGGGAACTGGGCCTGAACCTCTTGAACCTGGCAGGCATGTTCGTTCCGGTGCTGGGCGAGGGCTTGTTGGCCTACACGGCGGTGGAGTTGGCCGGGGAAGTGTACGAAGGCTACCAGGACTGGCACTCTGGAGTTCTGCGAGCGACATGAGGCTGTGCGTGTGCGCCTGTTCGCTGAAGCCGGTGGCCCAAGGACGTGTGAAGACCGGCTGCTGTTGACGTTGGAGCAGCTTGAGCTGGGTGTAATGGTGGAGCGCGCGGTAGGCGGTGAGCCGGCGGGGCTGGAGGGGCGTTTATGGCGTCTGGGGCGTTCGCTTTGGCGCCTGGACGAAGTCGACCGGCTTGCCGCGCGCCACATCGAGCGCCTGCGTGCGCAGCGTACGGTTGGCGTGGATGAGGTCGAGACCCGGCTGTACTACCGGCTCAAGTTGAGCGCCACCCTTGACCTGCCCATCGAGCACGATGAGATGCACTACCCAGGGTTTGCCCATGTCACCAGCAGCGACCTGCTGCGTGCTCGCGACCAGATTCTGGCAAACGAGACACCTGAGCAAGTGATTGGCTCCCTGGCGCAGCGGCCGTTCTGGGAGGTCCATGCCCGCGAGCGCCACCCGGCGCGCTTCGAGCACGCACTGCAACCGCTCAATGAGCGGATGGAAAGCCTCGAAGAGCAGGTAAGCCAGGGGCAGATCGACGACTGGACCTTCGCCCTGCGTTGCAAGGCCCTCAAGTACGAATACGAGCAGGCCGAGCGACGCTTGCTGCTAACCCTGGCGCAGGAGCTGCACAGCAGGCTTTGAGCCTGCGCAGCAGCGCCGCATCACGCGGCGTTGCCCTGGGCAAGCCCGACTCGGGTTTGTTGCAGGTAGTTTTCCAGGGCCAGGCGTTCTGCTGCATGGGTGAACAGGCCCAATTTGGTGCGGCGCCACAGGATGTCGTCGGCGGTCGTCGCCCACTCAGCCTCGCAAAGGTAGTCAACTTCGCGAGCGAATAGCCCACCGCCAATGGCCTGGCCGAGGTCATCCGGGCCATTCACGCCGTCGAGCAGTTGCCAGACACGGTTGCCATAGGTATTCGCCCAGCGTTTGGCGATATCCATCGGCAGCCAGCCATGGCGGGCCAACAGTTGCTCCAGCAGCGCTTGTGCGGTGGTCATGTGTTCGCCACCCGGCAGGGGGGCGGTGGCCGTCCAGCTGCCTCGCATCTGGCTGAAGAAGGGCTTCAGCTCGGCCATCGCCGATTCCGCCAGCTTGCGGTAGGTGGTCAGTTTACCGCCGAATACTGACAGCAGCGGGGCCTGACCGACCTCTGCCGACAGCGCCAGCGTGTAGTCGCGGGTGACGGCCGACGGGTTGTCCGACTCGTCGTTGCACAGCGGACGTACCCCGGAATAGGTATTCAGGATGTCGGCCTGGCTCAGCTGATGGTTGAAATGGGCGTTGACCACGTTGAGCAGGTACTGGGTTTCCTGGTCGGTAATGGCGACTTTCGCCGGGTCGCCGCTGTACTCCCGGTCGGTGGTGCCGATCAGGGTAAAGCGCTCCAGGTAAGGTATGCAGAAGACAATGCGCTGGTCTTCGTTCTGCAGGATATAGGCGTGTTCGCCTTCATACAGGCGCGGCACGATCAGGTGGCTGCCCTGGATCAGGCGAATACCATAGGGCGCATCGAGCTTGAGGTCGTCCTTGATGAAACTGGCCACCCAAGGGCCGGCAGCATTGACCAGGGCGCGTGCCCGAATGCGCTGTTGCTTGCCGTCGGCATGCAGCAGGTCTACCTGCCACAGGCCATCTACACGCTCGGCGCGCAGGCAGCGGGTGCGGGTCAGAATGTGAGCACCGTGTTCACGGGCGGCCATGGCATTGAGCACCACCAGGCGGGCATCGTCGACTGCACAGTCGGCGTACTCGAAACCACGGGTGATCTGCGGTTTGAACGGGTAGCCCGGGCCAAAGCGCAGGCTGCGCGAGGCGCCCAGGCGCTTGCGCTTGCCCAGGTGGTCATACAGGAACAGGCCAGCGCGAATCATCCAGGCCGGGCGCAGGTGCGGGCGGTGTGGCAGCACGAAACGCATGGGCTTGACGATGTGTGGCGCCTTGGCCAGCAGCACTTCACGTTCAGCCAGCGCTTCGCGTACCAGGCGAAACTCGTAGTGCTCAAGGTAGCGCAGGCCGCCGTGGATCAGTTTGCTGCTGGCCGATGAGGTGTGCTGGGCCAGGTCGTCCCTTTCGCACAGGAACACCTTGAGGCCCCGGCCAGCGGCATCGGCGGCAATGCCGACACCATTGATGCCACCGCCGATTACGGCAATGTCGTAGCAGTCGGCGAGTGCTGGCTGGGACGAAACGGACTGGGACACGGGCAAGGCCTCCTGAAACTGTTCATATCGAATATGAACATTAATGTTCGTTTTCGAAAATACTAGCGCAACAGCAGGGCGCTTGCCAGTCAGTTTTCATAGAAAAAACTGATCACATGGCAAGTAAATGAACATTAACGAAAATGCGCTTGAACCCTTCGCGCACCGAGTCGCCCGCAGATCGCGCAGCGCTCGATCTGAGGGCGTTACAGCCCGACGGCCGGTGGGGCGTTTACACCACTTCGATGCGGATCTTGTACTGGTTGAGCAGTTGAGTCAGGGCGGGGGCGGGGGCCTGGTCGGTCACCAGGCAATCCACCAGGCTGATCGAACCCAGGCGCACCATGGCGTTGCGCCCGAACTTGCTGGAGTCGGCGGCGAGGATAACCTGGCGGGCATTGGTGATGATGGCCTGGGACACCCGCACTTCCTGGTAGTCGAAGTCGAGCAGGCTGCCGTCCTCGTCAATGCCACTGATCCCTACCAGGGCGAAATCGACCTTGAACTGGTTGATGAAATCGACGCTGGCCTGGCCGACCACGCCGCCATCGCGGCGCACCGTGCCGCCTGCCACCAGCACCTCGAAATCATCCTTGGCCGCGAGAATGGCGGCCACATGCAGGTTGTTGGTGATGACTTTCAGGTGGTTGTGATTGAGCAGGGCCCGGGCGATGGATTCGGTGGTGGTACCTATGTTGATGAACACCGAGGCATGGTCGGGTATTTGCCTGGCCACGGCCTCGGCGATGCGTTGCTTTTCGTCGCGCATCTGGTCGGCACGCATGGCGTAGGCGGTATTTTCGACGCTCGAATCGTAAGCGGCACCCCCGTGGTAGCGGCGCAGCAGGTTGAGTTCGGCTAACTGGTTGATGTCACGGCGGATGGTTTGTGGCGTCACGACGAACAGCTGCGCCATTTCCTCGATACTGACATAACCGCGCTCTCGCACCAGTTCGAGGATTTGTTGTTGGCGTGGGGGCAGATTCATGGGCGGTCCTTTGGGGCTGCCGGACAAATTCTGCAATGATGCCGTAGGACGGAGACTACGGCCAGTGGGCTATGACGCATCGGCCCGGGCTGCGAACCGCGATCCGCGATCCCATGGCGGGACCGCGGCATCGCTGAGGGTGCCTCAGGCGTCGTGATCTTCCCAATCGCGGGTGCGATCGACGGCCTTCTTCCAGCCGGCATACAGCTTTTCTTTCTGCGCTTCATCCAACTGCGGGCTGAACTCGCGTTCGATGATGGCCTTGTCGCGCAACTCGTCCAGGCCGCACCAGAAGCCACAGGCCAGGCCCGCCAGGTATGCTGCGCCGAGGGCTGTGGTTTCACGCATCTTCGGGCGTTCCACGCAGGTGCCGAGGATGTCTGCCTGGAACTGCATGAGGAAGTTGTTGGCCACTGCGCCACCGTCTACGCGCAGTTCGGACAGGCGCTGGCCGCAGTCCTGTTGCATGGCGTCGAGCACGTCGCGGGTCTGGTAGGCAATCGACTCGAGGGCCGCACGAATGATGTGGTCCACCTTCACGCCGCGGGTCAGGCCAAACAGCGCGCCACGGGCATAGGGATCCCAGTACGGTGCACCCAGTCCGGTAAACGCCGGCACCAGGTACACGCCATTGCTGTCCTTGACCTTGCTGGCGAAGTACTCGGTATCCAGTGCGTCGTTGACGATCTTCAGCTCGTCACGCAGCCACTGCACGGTGGAGCCGCCATTGAACACGGCGCCTTCCAATGCATAGGCCACTTCGCCCCGTGGCCCGCAGGCAATGGTGGTGAGCAGGCCATGGGAAGACTTCACGGCCTGGCTGCCGGTGTTCATCAGCAGGAAGCAGCCGGTGCCGTAGGTGTTCTTGGCCTGGCCCGGTGCCACGCACATCTGGCCGAACAGGGCCGACTGCTGGTCACCGGCGATACCGGCGATGGCGATGCCGCTCTTGGTGTGGCCGTACACTTCCGACGACGGCCGCACCTCAGGCAGCATCTGCCGCGGGATGCCCAGGATCTCCAGCAGTTTGTCGTCCCACTGCAGGCTGTGGATGTTGAACATCAGCGTGCGCGAGGCATTGGTGTAGTCGGTGACATGGACCTTGCCACCGGAAAATTTCCAGATCAGCCAGGTATCGATGGTGCCGAACAGCAATTCGCCACGTTCGGCCCTTTCACGGGCGCCTTCGACGTTGTCGAGGATCCATTTCAGCTTGGTGCCGGAAAAGTACGGGTCGGTGACCAGGCCCGTGGTTTCGCGAATGTAGTCTTCATGGCCATCGCGCTTGAGCTGGGCGCAGATCTCGGTGCTGCGGCGGCACTGCCAGACGATGGCGTTGTATACCGGGCGCCCGGTTTCCTTGTCCCATACAACAGTGGTCTCGCGCTGGTTGGTGATGCCCAGCGCGGCAACCTGCGCATGGCTGATGCCCGCCTGGGCCAAGGCTTCGACCATGGTCGCGCTTTGGGTGGCGAAGATCTCCATCGGGTCGTGTTCGACCCAGCCCGCCTGCGGGTAGTGCTGGGCGAACTCGCGCTGGGAGGTACCCACCACGTTGGCGTCACGATCGAAAATGATCGCTCGCGAACTGGTGGTGCCCTGGTCCAGGGCGATGATGTAGTTCTTGTCCTGGGTGTCTGTCATGGTCGTAGGCCTTGCAAGAATAGGGGGTCAGGGCTGTATGTGATGCCGCGATCAACTGGCTTGAGTATCGCCCTGGCGGTTGTCATTTGTCTCAGGGTGCGCCGCAGTTGCAACAGGCAAGTTGCGGGCGATCAGGCCCCGATAGGCCGCGGCGCCCACGCAGGCGCCAACGATCGGCGCGAAGATCGGCACCAGGAAGTAAGGAATGCTTCGCCCACCTGTAAAGGCAATTTCGCCCCAGCCCGCCAGGAATGTCATGAGCTTTGGACCGAAATCACGGGCCGGGTTCATCGCGAACCCGGTCAACGGGCCCATGGCGCTGCCGATCACGGCGATCAGCAGGCCGATCAGCAGCGGCGCCACGGCACCGCGCGGCAGGCCATTGTTGTCGTCGGTCAGGGCCATGATCACCGCCATCAAAATAGCGGTGATCACCACTTCGACCAGAAAAGCCTGGCCGGTGGAGAGCGAGGGGTGCGGGTAGGTGGAGAACACCGACGCCAGCTCCAGGCTGGCTTCGCTTCCGCGTAGCATGGCGTGCGCCTGTTCGAAATCGAAGAACAGGTTGCTGTACAAGGTGTAGACCAGTGCTGCACCACAGAATGCGCCGCACACCTGGGCCAGCATGTAGAAAGGCAGCTTGCGCTTGTCGAAACCGGCGAACAGGGTGAGGGCGATGCTCACGGCCGGGTTCAGGTGCGCGCCGGAAATGCCGGCGCTGAGGTAGATGGCCATGCTTACCCCGACACCCCAGATGATACTGATTTCCCACAGGCCGAAGCTGGCGCCGGCGACCTTGAGCGCGGCGACGCAGCCGGTGCCGAAGAATATCAGCAAGCCCGTGCCGAGAAATTCGGCCAGGCATTGGCTGGACAGCGTGGGTTGGTGTAGAGCAGTCGTCATGTATGACCTCGTTGTTTTTGTTGTGAGGCGCTTGGCGCTCGACAGCAAAGCTCGGCGTCCATCCCCATTGATACCGAGCAGGGAAGTGCACCTTTAACGTGCACCACGTATTCAGAAACGAAAAAATATAGACAAGAAACGCTGATGTCAAAGGTCGAAAGTGAACGACCAGTCACGAAATGGCCGCTAAAATCGGTTTCGGATGCCCGTGCCAGAGCTGCGCGTTTGCGGTGCGCTGGCTGCCATGTGGGAATTGTCCTAAAGTAGCCGCCGAGCCGTCCCAGACCGGAGCCCCTGCATGACCCCCGCCCTAGACCTGTTGAAGAAGCATCGTGCCGAGCATCGCGTGCACAGTTACGAACACGACCCCAAGTCGGCGTCTTATGGGCTGGAGGCGGCAGAGAAGCTTGGGCTGGACCCGCAGCAGGTATTCAAGACGTTGCTGGCGAGCAGCGAGAAAGGCGAGTTGCTGGTGGCGGTGGTGCCAGTGGGAGGCACCCTGGACCTCAAGGCCCTGGCCCATGCTGCCGGGGTGAAGAAGTGCGAGATGGCCGACCCGGCGGCGGCGCAGCGCGCTACGGGCTACTTGGTGGGTGGAATCAGCCCCCTGGGGCAAAAGAAACGCCTGCGCACCTTCATTGATGAATCGGCGCAGAACTTTGCCACCATACATGTCAGTGCCGGACGGCGAGGGCTGGAGGTGGAGTTGGCGGCCGCCGTGCTGGCCGAGCATACCCAAGGTAAATTTGCCGGCATTGGCAGGGGCTGAGAAGTTGGGGCGGCCTTGCAGCCCCAATACGCTGTATCAGGTCGCCGAGCTGTAGCGACGAACCCCGTTCTCCAGGGGGGGCAACTGCGCTGCAACGCTACCGGGTGCCGGGAACAGCACCAGGTGGTCGGCTTTTACCGCAATGCCGACATCGTCACCCACCTGCTGATCGTCATGGCTGGGGAAGATCGCTTCCAGCTGGCTGCCAGTCGGCAACTGCAGGCGGTACAAGGTCGAGGCGCCGAGGAAGCTCTTGCCGACTATTTTGGCCTGCAGGGGGCTGCCTGGTGCATGCACGATATCGTCCGGGCGTAGCAACACATCCACCGAGCTGCCCGGGGCCATGATGTAGGCGCGGTTACCCCGCAACTCGCCCAGTTCGGTGCTGACCGCTTCGTGGCTGACCATCTGGCCACGAATGAAATAGCCCTGGCCGATGAAGCTGGCAACGAACGGTGTCTGTGGCTCGTGGTACAGATTGTAGGGTGTGTCCCACTGTTCCAGGCGGCCCTCCTTGAACACCCCGACCTGGTCGCTGACGGCAAACGCTTCCTCCTGGTCATGGGTGACCAGAACCGCACTGGTGCCGCGGCTTTTGAGAATGTCACGCACCTCATGGCTCAGCCGCCGGCGCAGTTCCACGTCGAGGTTGGAGAACGGCTCGTCGAGCAGTAGCAACTGGGGCTCGGGAGCCAGCGCACGGGCCAGCGCGACCCGTTGTTGCTGGCCGCCAGACAGCTCGTGCGGGTAACGCCCGCCCAGGCCAGCCAGCTTGACCAGTTCGAGCATTTCTTCGATGACTGCCGCCTGGCGGGGGTGCTTGGCAATGCCGAAGGCTATGTTCTGCGCCACGGTCAGGTGCGGGAACAGCGCGTAGTCCTGAAACACCATGCCGATGCGGCGCTTTTCCGGGGCCAGGGTGAAACCGGCTCGGGAAATCACTTCGCCAGCCAGCTGGATCTCGCCATCGTGCACCGGCTCGAAGCCGGCGATGGCGCGCAGGGTGGTGGTTTTGCCGCAACCCGATGAACCCAGCAGGCAACCGATGTCGCCTGCGTTCAGGTGCAGGTTGAGGTTCTGGACGATGCGCTGGTCGCCGTAGCCGCAGGCGAGGTTGCGCAGGTTGAGCAGTAAGGGTTGACTCATGCGTGGTGGTAAGCCGGTTCGACAAGGAATTCGAGGAGGGCCTTCTGTGCATGCAGGCGATTTTCAGCCTGGTCCCAAGCGACGGACCGAGGGTCGTCGAGCAGGTCATGGCTGATTTCCTCGCCACGGTGGGCAGGCAGGCAGTGCATGAACAGGGCGTCGGGTGCCGCCAGGTCGAGCAGTTCGCGGGTGACCTGGTAAGGCGCAAAGTGCGCCAGGCGCCGTGCAGTTTCCTCCTCCTGGCCCATGGAAGTCCAGACGTCCGTGGTCACCAGGTGGGCACCGCTTACGGCTTGCTTGGGGTCGCGCACGATTTGCACGTGGTCACCGCCAATGGCCATGAAGCGTGGGTCAGGCTCGTAACCTTCCGGGCAAGCGATACGCAACTGGAAGTCAAACTGCCTGGCCGCCTCGATGTAGGAGTTGCACATGTTGAAGCCGTCGCCGATCCAGGCCACGGTCTTGCCTTGAATGGTGCCGCGGTGTTCGAGGAAGGTTTGCATGTCGGCCAGCAACTGGCACGGGTGCGACTCGTCGGACAGCGCGTTGATCACCGGCACGCGCGAGTTGGCGGCGAATTCGGTGAGGGTGCTGTGGGCATGGGTGCGGATCATGACCACGTCGAGCATGCTCGACAACACGATGGCGCTGTCGCCAATCGGCTCGCCACGGCCCAGCTGGGTATCGCGCGGCGACAGGAAGATGGCCTGACCGCCGAGTTGGATCATGCCGGCTTCGAACGACACACGGGTACGGGTCGAGGACTTCTCGAAAATCATGCCCAGCACGCGGTTTTTCAGCGGCTCGAACAGCACGCCTCGCTTGCGCAGGTCCTTCAGCTCGATGCCGCGGCGGATCACCCCGAGCAATTCGTCGGTGGTGAAGTCCAGCAGGGAGAGAAAGTGCCTAGCGCTCATGATTGACTACCTTATCTGCAACAGTATGCAGGTCGACCGTATGGTTTTTTTGACAACGGGAGTGACCTGCGGCGTAAGCCGCACGGGGGCGGACGAAAAAGGGAAAGGCGCAATACTATAAGTAAATGTCGCCTAAAGCCAAGAGGGGAAACAGCAGCCCGCCTGCAAAGAAGTTGCAAGGCGTGCCTCTACCCATTGGGCTGTGCTGTTTTTTATTTGCTACAGCAGGTTGTACACGGCTTGCTGGCAATTTGGCAAATGGCTGTCGCAAATCGTGCCACTGATGTCGGTGGATTCACGCGGCGAAGCGCGCTGGCCGGGGTAGGGTGCGGGGCGCATAGTTTCAGCTCGTTCACTACCCAACAACAAGGCAGAGGCGGCCATGACCAAGACCCTGCATCACCGTGCGTGTCACCTGTGCGAAGCGATCTGCGGGCTCAACATCGAAATCAGCCATGACGACGCGGGGCGGGCGCAGATCAGCTCGATCAAGGGCGACCCCCTCGACCCGTTCAGCCGCGGCCATGTCTGCCCCAAGGCGGTGGCGTTGCAGGATATTCAGAATGACCCGGATCGTTTGCGCCAGCCCCATAAACGGGTAGGGGAGCACTGGCAGGCGATTGAGTGGGATGAAGCGTTTACCCTGGCCGCCGACAGGCTGTGGGCGATCCAGCAGGCCCATGGGCGCAATGCCGTGGCCGTGTACCAGGGCAATCCCAGCGTGCACAACTACGGGTTGATGACCCACAGCAATTATTTCCTCGGCCTGCTGAAAACCCGCAACCGTTTCTCTGCCACATCGGTGGACCAATTGCCGCAGCACCTGGTCAGCCACCTGATGTACGGGCATGGCTTGCTATTGCCGATCCCGGATATCGACCATACCGATTTCATGTTGATTCTCGGCGGCAACCCGCTGGCCTCCAACGGCAGCATCATGACGGTGCCCGACGTGGAGAAGCGGCTCAAGGCCCTGCGCGCGCGCGGTGGGCGCCTGGTGGTGGTGGACCCGCGGCGCAGCGAAACGGCGGCCATGGCCGACCGCCATCTGTTCGTTCGCCCCGGGGGCGATGCGGCGCTGTTGTGCGGCCTGCTCAGCACGCTGTTCGACGAGGGCCTGACGCGGCGCTCGCACGTGCCGGTCAATGGTCTGCAGCAGGTTCGCGCGGCACTGGCGCCTCTCAGCGCCGAGGCCATGAGCGCGCTGTGTGGCATCGAGGCGGCCGAGATCCGGCAGTTGGCACGGGATTTCGCCGCCGCCGACAAGGCGGTGTGCTACGGGCGCATGGGCGTGTCGACGCAAACCTTCGGCACCCTGTGCCATTGGCTGGTGCAACTGATCAACCTGGTGACCGGCAACCTCGACCGTGCCGGCGGGGCGTTGTGTACGGAGCCGGCCGTCGACCTGGTCGCAACCACCTCGGGTGGGCATTTCAATGCCTGGCAGAGCCGGGTATCGGGGTTGCCCGAATACGGCGGTGAGCTGCCGGTGGCGGCCCTCGCCGAAGAAATGCTGACGCCCGGCGAGGGGCAGGTGCATGCCCTGGTGACGGTGGCCGGCAACCCTGTGCTGTCCACGCCCAACGGTCGCCAGCTGGACGCTGCGCTGGAGGGGTTGCAGTTCATGCTCAGCATCGACCTCTACATCAACGAGACCACACGCCATGCCGACTTGATCCTGCCCTCGACCTCGGCGTTGGAAAATGATCACTACGACAGCACATTCAACCTGTTGGCCGTGCGCAACATCACGCGCTTCAACCGGGCGATCCTGGCCAAGCCGCAGGGCGCCTTGCATGACTGGGAAATTTTCGTCGGGCTGGCGCAGGCCTATGCCAGGCGTGCCGGGCTGGAGATCAAGCCGACCGTGGCGCCCGCACAGATGATCGACCTGGCCCTGCGCAAAGGCCGCTACGGCGAGGCAACCGCCTGGCAGCTATCCCTGGCCAAGCTCGATGAGCACCCGCATGGCCTCGACCTTGGCCCGTTGCGCGCCAACCTCGAGGCTCGCCTGGCCACTGCCAGCAAGGCGATCGAAGCGGCGCCCCAGGTGCTGCTGGACGATTTGCAGCGGCTGGCTCGGCAAGCACCGCCAGCGCCGAACGAATTGTTGTTGATCGGGCGCCGCCACGTGCGCAGCAACAACTCATGGATGCACAACTTTCATCGACTGGTCAAAGGCAAGCCCCGGCACCAGTTGTTGATGCACCCCCACGATCTGCAGCAGCGGCAACTGCAGGATGGCCAGCGGGTGCGGATTCGCTCGCGCACCGGTGCCCTGGAAGTCGAGGTACTGGCTTGCGAGGACATGATGCCCGGTGTGGTCAGCTTGCCCCATGGGTTCGGGCATGGCCGGCAGGGCGTACACCTGCAGGTCGCCCAGGCGCAGCCTGGCGTGAGTGCCAATGACCTGACCGACGAGCGCTTGCGTGATCAGGTGTCGGGCAATGCGGCGCTCAATGGCGTCCCTGTGCAGGTCGAGGCCGCTTGAGCGATGGTAAGGCCGAGCATGCTGCTCGGCTTTCCGTTACAATGCCTCACCGTGCCGACGATCGCGTCGGAAAGTTCAGCTGAGGTGCTAGATGGATATCATCGATACGATCAAAGAGCAGATTGCCAACAACACCATTCTGCTTTACATGAAAGGTTCGCCGAATGCCCCGCAATGCGGGTTCTCGGCCAAGGCATCGCAGGCTGTGATGGGTTGTGGCGAGAAGTTCGCCTACGTCGACATCCTGCAGAACCCGGAAATCCGCGCCAACCTGCCAAAGTACGCCAACTGGCCGACCTTCCCGCAGCTGTGGGTGGCCGGTGAGCTGGTCGGCGGTAGCGACATCATGCTGGAAATGTTCGAAAAGGGTGAGCTGCAGGCCCTGATCAAGGACGCCGCCGCCAAGGCCAAAGCTGCCGAAGCCTGATTTCGGCAAGCATGAAAAAACCCGCTGATCGCGGGTTTTTTTATGCAGCGGGTGGTTACTCTTCGCCCATCTGCGATTGCAGGTAGTTTTCGATACCGATCTTGTCGATCAGCCCCAGCTGGGTTTCCAGCCAGTCGATATGTTCTTCCTCGGACTCGAGGATATCTTCCAGCATGTCACGCGAGCCGAAGTCACCGGCGGTTTCGCAGTGGGCGATGGCGGCCTTGAGATCGGCCAGGCCCTTGTGTTCGAGCTTCAGATCGCACTCGAGCATTTCCTTGGTGTGCTCGCCGATCAACAGCTTGCCCAGGTCCTGAACGTTAGGGATGCCTTCGAGGAAGAGAATACGCTTGATCAACTTGTCAGCGTGCTTCATCTCGTCGATCGATTCCTTGTACTCGTGCTTGCCGAGTTTGTTCAGGCCCCAATCTTCGTACATGCGTGCGTGCAGGAAATACTGGTTGATCGCGACCAGCTCGTTTCCGAGGATCTTGTTGAGATGCTGGATGACGCTTACGTCGCCTTTCATTTGGGTTCCTGCCCTGTAGAAGTGTGCCAATAGCAGGAAGTTTGAGCCCGATGCGCAAGTGTGTCAAACCTAAGTGATTGAATAATAAATGAAAATTAATAGGAATAAGAATGTTTGTGAACCGCGTTGTTGCCCTAACTTATTGATATGTAGGCATAAAAAAACCGGACACTAGGTCCGGTTCTTGGAAATTCTGGTTTCAGGCGGTGGTGAATTCTACCGGGTAGGGTAGGGCGGCCTGGCTGACCTGCAACTCGGTCAGGGTCTCGCGGACTACTTGCTTGGCCAGGCAGGCACATTTGCCACACTGGCTGGCGACATTGGTCGCGGCTCGCACATCCTTGTAACTGCAGCATCCTTCATAGATCGCGTCGCGGATCTGTCCGTCAGTAACGCCGACACAAAGACACACATACATAAGGGCTGACCATCGCTGTTTGAGTCGATGGGTTGGAGCTTAATGTTAATGAGAATGCTTGTCAAAGCACTTTCTGCAAGGCCTGTGCTTGAGCGACCGGCGGTTGCCTGCTCGTTGGATTCGGCCTGTCATCAGAAGCCGTGTATGATGGTCCCCTTTGTTGGATGTCGGGCAGGCCCGTCTGGCCCGGCAAACGGTTCTACATCCTCATCAGGAGATTACAATGAGCGTACTCGTTGGTAAGAAAGCCCCCGATTTCACCGTACCGGCCGTGCTGGGCAACGGCGAGATCGTCGACAGCTTCAACCTGGCTTCGGCCATCAAGGGCAAGTACGGCCTGGTGTTCTTCTACCCGCTGGACTTCACCTTCGTCTGCCCGTCCGAGCTGATCGCCCTGGACCACCGCATCCCTGATTTCCAGGCGCGCAACGTAGAAGTGATCGGCGTGTCCATCGACTCGCACTTCACTCACAACGCCTGGCGCAACACCCCGGTCAACAACGGCGGCATCGGCCAGGTGAAGTACACCCTGGCTGCCGACATGACCCACGAAATCTGCAAAGCCTACGACGTTGAGTCCGAAGGTGGCGTGGCCTTCCGTGGTGCCTTCCTGATCGACACCAACGGTGTTGTTCGTTCGCAGATCGTCAACGACCTGCCACTGGGCCGTAACATGGACGAACTGCTGCGCCTGGTCGACGCCCTGCAATTCCACGAAGAGCACGGCGAAGTCTGCCCGGCCAACTGGAAAAAAGGCGACAAAGGCATGAACGCTTCGCCAGAAGGCGTAGCCGCCTACCTGAGCGAGAACGCCGGCAAGCTGTAATTGCGGCGCGCATGAAAAACCGGCCCTGGTGGCCGGTTTTTTTGTGCCTGGGTGGTGGCTGCGGGCTTGTGTTGCGAAAGGGCCGCCAGGCGGCCCACAGGTCAATCGTTGAAGTCGCGCCAGCCGCCCAGGTCCTTCCAGCGGTTGACGATGCCGCAGAACAGCTCCGCCGTTTTCTCGGTGTCGTACCGCGCCGAGTGCGCTTCACGCCCATCGAAGTCGATGTCGGCGCTTTGGCAAGCCCGCGCCAGTACGGTCTGGCCATAGGCCAGGCCGGCCAGGGTGGCCGTGTCGAAGCTGGAAAACGGGTGGAACGGGTTACGCTTCACGTCATTGCGCGCCACGGCCGCATTGAGGAAACCGAGGTCGAAGCTGCTGTTATGGCCGACCAGAATCGCCCGCTTGCAGCCATTGGCCTTCAGGGCCTTGCGCACACCGCGGAAAATATCGGTCAGCGCGGTTTCCTCGCTTACAGCCATGCGCAGCGGGTGGTCGAGCTTGATGCCGGTGAACTCCAGCGCGGCCGCCTCGATGTTCGCGCCTTCAAACGGCTCCACCCGGTGGAAGTACGTGTGCTCGGGGAACAGGAAGCCTTTCTCGTCCATGCCGATGGTCACTGCAGCAATTTCCAGCAAGGCATCGGTGGCGCTGTTGAAGCCGCCCGTTTCCACGTCCACTACAACCGGCAGGTAACCGCGGAAGCGCTCGGCCATTGGATGGCGCGACCCGCTGTTGCCTTGGCTTTCCAGGTCGTCTTCGTAGAGGTCTTCGCTCACGCGTTTTCCTCCAGCAGGCGCCAGCGCAATTTCTCGCCAGCGCGCAGCGGCACCACGGTTTGCTCGCCGAATGGCAGGCTCTGCGGGGCGGTCCATTCTTCGCGGACCAGGGTGATGGTGTCGGTATTCGCCGGCAGGCCATAGAAAGCTGGGCCGTGCAGGCTGGCGAAACCTTCCAGCTTGTCCAGCGCGTTGCGTTGCTCGAACGCTTCGGCGTACAGCTCGATAGCCGCGTAGGCGGTGTAGCAGCCGGCGCAGCCGCAGGCCGCTTCCTTGGCGTGACGGGCGTGCGGGGCCGAGTCGGTACCGAGGAAGAACTTCGGGTTGCCGCTGGTGGCTGCATCCAGCAGGGCCACCTGGTGGGTGTTGCGCTTGAGGATCGGCAGGCAGTAGAAGTGCGGGCGAATGCCACCGACCAGCATGTGGTTGCGGTTGTACAGCAGGTGTTGCGCGGTGATGGTCGCGCCAACATTGGCCGGTGCCTCGGTGACGAACTGCGCGGCATCGCTGGTGGTAATGTGTTCGAACACCACTTTCAAGGCCGGGAAGCGCTCGACCAGGCGGCGCATGTGCTCGTCGATGAAGCGCTTCTCGCGGTCGAACACGTCGATTTCGCTGCGGGTCACTTCGCCGTGCACCAGCAGCGGCATGCCGACCTCCGCCAATGCCTCGATGGCCGGGAAGATATTGTCGATGCTGGTCACGCCCGAGTCGGAATTGGTGGTGGCGCCCGCCGGGTACAGCTTGGCGGCATACACGATACCGCTGGCCTTGGCGGCACGCACATCTTCGGGGCTGGTACGGTCGGTGAGGTACAGGACCATCAGCGGCTCGAAGCGGCTGCCTGCCGGGCGGGCAGCGAGGATGCGTTCACGGTAGGCACCGGCCTCGGCGGCGTTGCGCACCGGCGGAACCAGGTTGGGCATGATGATGGCGCGGGCGAAAGTACGCGCCACATCGCCAACGGTGTGGGGCAGGACGGCACCATCACGCAGATGGATGTGCCAGTCGTCGGGGCGCAGGAGGGTCAGGCGATCGGACATTGGGGATTCCAGGCGGGTCGAACTCAAGCCCCAATGCTACCGGAAAACCCTGGGCCGAGCACGGCTATCAAGTTTTCCGGTTGGCGTCCGATAGCCTGCAGGTAAGCCGTTGAAATTGTGGAGCCGCCCGTGCGCCAGCGTTACCTGACCCTGTTGACCCTGTTCGCCAGCCTGCCGGCTGCCGCGCTGACTTTTCAGACGCGCATGGAGAACATTGCCTGGAAGGTCGAGGGTGACCCGTTCGAGTGCCGGCTAATCCAGCCGATCGATGGCTTTGGCAGTGGTGAGTTCGTACGCCGGGCGGGCGAGCAGGCAGTGTTCCAGTTGCGCTCGGCTAGCAACATACTGGGGGCCGGCACTGCCAGCCTGCTGGCGGCGGCGGCGCCGTGGCAACCCGGTCGTGGTGATATCAACCTGGGTAGCGTGCGCATGGCCCGTACCGGCGTGTTGTTCAGTTCTTCGCAAGGCCAGGCCAGCCGCCTGATCAATGGCTTGCTCGACGGGCGCAGCACGGTGGTGCGCAGCTTTGCGGGCGAAGCTGGCCGGCCCATGGAGGTGCGGGTACTGCCGGTGAGCTTTGCCAAGGCCTACAGCGATTACCAGGTGTGTGCCGCCAAGCTGCTGCCCATGAACTACGACCAGGTGCGCCAGACCCAGGTCGGTTTCCCGGGCGGGGGCATCGAACTGGATGACGCGGCCAAGGCCAGGCTGGATGTGATTCTCGAATACATGAAGGCCGACCCTTCGGTGAACCATGTCGAGCTCAACGGTCACTCCGACAACAGCGGTAATCGCCTGACCAACCGCGACCTGTCACGCCGCCGAGCGCTGGCGGTGGCGGACTACTTCAAGGCTCATGGCGTCAAGGATGAGCAGATCACCGTACGCTTCCACGGCGAGCGCTACCCGGTGGCCAAGAACAACACGGCGGCGAACCGGGCGCGGAATCGGCGAGTGAACATCGAGCTGGACCGGGTGGTGGTGCCTGAAAAACCGGTGGAGAAACCGACCGAGCAAGCCCCCCCTGCTGCTGCTGCGCCGGCCAGGCAACCTTGAGGTTGGACAGTCGCGTGCACCGCAGGCCCTTGACTTGCCTGCCTCACTACCGTCCGTCGCCCCTGTGAAAGTTCTTGTCGCTTTGTCGTCAGAAGCTGTCGCGCCACTGTAAATTTATCGTTAACGCCGTTAGAATCGGTCCTTTTCCGTACAACCCCGTGGAGTGATGGCATGGCGGACGTAAAAAAGGTCGTACTGGCGTATTCCGGCGGCCTTGATACTTCGGTGATTCTCAAGTGGCTGCAGGATACCTACAACTGCGAAGTGGTGACTTTCACCGCTGACCTGGGTCAGGGCGAAGAGGTCGAACCGGCCCGCGCCAAGGCTCAGGCAATGGGTGTTAAAGAGATCTACATCGACGACCTGCGCGAAGAATTCGTGCGTGATTTCGTGTTCCCGATGTTCCGCGCCAACACCGTCTACGAAGGTGAGTACCTGCTGGGTACTTCCATCGCCCGCCCGCTGATCGCCAAGCGCCTCATCGAAATCGCCAACGAAACCGGCGCAGACGCCATTTCCCATGGCGCTACCGGCAAGGGCAACGACCAGGTGCGTTTCGAGCTGGGTGCCTACGCGCTCAAGCCTGGCGTCAAGGTCATCGCCCCATGGCGTGAGTGGGACCTGCTGTCCCGCGAAAAGCTGATGGACTACGCCGAAAAGCACGGTATCCCGATCGAGCGCCACGGCAAGAAGAAGTCGCCGTACTCGATGGACGCCAACCTGCTGCACATCTCCTACGAAGGCGGTGTCCTGGAAGACACCTGGACCGAGCACGAAGAGGACATGTGGCGCTGGAGTGTCTCGCCTGAGAACGCCCCGGACCAGGCCACCTACATCGAACTCACCTACCGCAACGGCGACATCGTTGCCATTGACGGTGTCGAGAAAACCCCGGCAACCGTTCTGGCCGACCTGAACCGCATCGGCGGTGCCAACGGCATCGGCCGCCTCGACATCGTCGAAAACCGTTATGTCGGTATGAAGTCGCGTGGCTGCTACGAGACGCCTGGTGGCACCATCATGCTCAAGGCCCACCGTGCCATCGAGTCGATCACCCTGGACCGTGAAGTTGCTCACCTCAAAGACGAGTTGATGCCCAAGTACGCCAGCCTGATCTACACCGGTTACTGGTGGAGCCCGGAGCGCGTGATGCTGCAGCAGATGATCGACGCTTCGCAGGTCAACGTGAACGGTGTGGTGCGGCTGAAGCTGTACAAAGGCAATGTCACCGTGGTTGGCCGTAAATCGGATGATTCGCTGTTCGATGCCAACATCGCCACCTTCGAAGAAGATGGCGGCGCCTACAACCAGGCCGACGCTGCTGGCTTCATCAAGCTCAACGCCTTGCGTATGCGCATTGCCGCCAACAAGGGCCGTTCGCTGCTCTGATTGCTGGCCTGTGCCATGAAAGAACCCGGCTGCGGCCTAATGCCTGTCGGTTAAGCGTTACTGGGGCTGCTTTGCAGCCCTTCGCGGGCACGCCCGCTCCCACAGGCGCTGAACGCAAGAGATGCGCTATCCCCTGTAGGAGCGGGCGTGCCCGCGAAGGGTCGCGAAGCGGCCCCAAATTACTTAACTGACTGGCATTAGGCTGCGGCCGGGTTTTTTGTGCCTGCTCGAAATGAAGAGTTTCAGTTGCATGGGTTCGCGGCCTCACTGCCCAGTGGGCTGATGGACAATTGTGCGCATTGGCCTTTATCCACATTGCAAAAGCGCCAGGTGCGGGGCGGCGTTGGTGGTTGCGCAAGCGCTTGCAACAGTTGCTGTTCCATCAGGCGACAGGCATCCGGGCCAGAAAACATGAAGGTGACGGGCTCGCCTGGCAACCCCTCCTGCGGCATGGCAGCGAGGGCTTCACTGCTGGGTGGGGGCGCGCTGTCCGGTGCTGCCTTGTTGGGTAACGGGCTGTAGAACGACTTGTAGTTGAAGTTGAGTGTCAGGAAAAACAGCGCGGTCAGGAAGAACGGAAAGCCCACCAGGAACCAGGTATAGAGCTTCTGGCTGGACTCGCTGAGAAAGGGCAGTGTGGCCAGGGCGGAGGCTTCGATGATCCCGGCGAAGATGGCAATGATCGTCAGCGGGGCGACAGGTTGTGCTTGGCTCATGGTGGCTGCCTCCAGCGGTTTTGCCCATCTTTGCCCTACTGCGCCGGGCAACTAAAGACTGGACTGCTTCCCGGTGCGCGACAACGGGCTAAGTCCCTGATCCACGCTTCACCCCGAAGTCGGGCAGGGGTGTTTCAGCACCTGACAGTCTGTGCTCAAAGTGCAACTGGCCACCGGGTACACGCCTGTAATCGGTAATAAGGAATTTGTTTGTTACAACCATAGTCGCGATGTGTAGGAAGTTTCCGCAACTATTGTAGGTTTTGTCTGCACATGAGTTTCGTCGGCAAATCGCCGCGCCATCGGTCGTTCTGTCAGTTATCTTGGCGTGCCAAAGCCACAACAGTGAATGAATGGATGTCGCATGAATAAAGTGCTTATCGTTGATGATCATCCGGTCATACGCCTTGCCGTGCGCATGCTGATGGAGCGGCATGGGTATGACGTCGTGGGGGAGACCGACAATGGGGTGGCTGCATTGCAGCTGACGCGGCAACACCTGCCGGACATCGTGGTGCTGGATATCGGTATACCGAAGCTGGATGGCCTGGAGGTGATTGCCCGCATGGCCAGCTTCAGCCCAGGCAGCAAGGTGCTGGTACTGACGTCGCAGGCACCCGGCAATTTTTCGATGCGCTGTATGCAGGCGGGGGCGGCGGGTTATGTATGCAAGCAACAGGAACTTACCGAGCTGTTGAGCGCAATCAAGGCGGTGCTCTCGGGCTACAGCTACTTCCCCAACCAGGCCCTGCACGCGGCCCGGGGCAGGGGCACGGGCAGCGAGGTGGACATGGTCAACCGCCTCTCGGCCCGGGAAATGACCGTGTTGCAACAGTTGGCGCGCGGCCGTTCGAACAAGGAAATTGCCGACAGCATGTACCTGAGCAACAAGACGGTCAGTACCTACAAGTCACGCCTGCTACTCAAGCTCAATGCACGGTCGCTGGTAGACCTGATCGAGTTGGCGCAACGGCAAGGCCTGAGCTGAGCACAGGCCATGAAGCCTCCGGGCAGGAGGCTTTGCCAAGGTGGGGCTACAGGTCGTAATCGAAATCGGCCAGTTGTTTCTGCAGGCGCCGTTCTTCGAGCAAGTTGTCGATGGTGCGGCGTTTGCTGAGGTTGGTTTTTGCAGATTCCACCGGGGGCTCCGCGTCATCTTCTACGGCAACAAAATCATCTTCGATCGACAGGTCGTCTTTATCGGTACTCATGAGTCGCTCCAAGCCAAGGGGCCGTTGGCCGACCTTATAACCAGAAAGCAGGCGCTGGTAAAAAAGATTTTTTCAATCGACTGCAGTGGTTTTCAGCTATCCGCTCAATCGTCAGAAGTTTTGTGCTTGTACTCGCACAGGTCTTCGATCCTGCAGCTGCCGCACCTTGGCTTGCGTGCCTGGCAAACATAGCGGCCATGGAGAATCAGCCAGTGGTGGGCGTCCAGCAGGTAGTCCTTGGGTACGAACTTGACCAGTTTCTTTTCCACTTCCAGCACAGTCTTGCCCGGCGCTATGCCCGTGCGATTGCTGACCCTGAAAATATGCGTATCGACGGCCATGGTCGGCTGGCGGAACGCCGTGTTCAGCACCACATTCGCCGTCTTGCGGCCGACACCTGGCAGTGCCTCCAGCGCTTCACGGGTTTGGGGTACCTGGCTACCGTGACGCTCGATCAGTAAGCGGCAGGCTTCGATGACGTTCTTGGCCTTGCTGTTGTACAGCCCAATGGTCTTTATGTATTCGCTGAGGCCTTCGACGCCCAGGGCATAGATGGCCTCGGGGGTGTTGGCGACGGGGAACAGGCGCGCCGTAGCCTTGTTGACGCCGACGTCGGTCGATTGCGCGGACAGTGTCACTGCCACCAGCAATTCAAATGGCGTGGTGTAGGCCAGTTCGGTTTTCGGGTCAGGGTTGTCTTCATGCAGCCTGCGAAAAATCTCCAGGCGTTTGGCGGCGTTCATGAAACAGAGCTTTCCTTGATGGCGCGCACAGGCCGGGATTGCCCTGGCCCGCCGCAGAAGCCAACGGGGCTGCCAGGCAGCCCCCACGGTCAATTACTTGATGCGCTGGCCTGGCTTGGCGCCGCTGTCCGGGCTCAGCAGGTAGATTTCTTCACCACCAGGGCCTGCGGCCATGACCATCCCCTCGGACACGCCAAAGCGCATTTTCCGCGGTTTCAGGTTGGCGACCATCATGGTCAGGCGGCCTTCGAGCTTGGACGGGTCCGGGTACGCCGACTTGATGCCGGAGAACACATTGCGGCGTTCGTCCCCGATGTCCAGGGTCAGCTGCAGCAGCTTGTCAGCACCCGCCACGGCTTCGGCCTTGACGATCAGTGCCACACGCAGGTCCACAGCGGCAAAGGTGTCGAACTCGATTTCTGCCGACAGCGGGTCCTTGGCCAGCTCGCCGTTGCCTGCCGGGGCCTTGGGTTCGGCGGCCAGCAGGTCTTCCTTGCTGGCGGCGACCATGGCTTCGACCTTGGCCAGCTCGATACGGCTCATCAGTGCCTTGAACGGGTTCAGCGTGTGGTTTTCCAGACGCGACAGGTGGTCGTTCCAGGTCAGCGGGGCCACGTTGAGGAAGGCCTCGGCGTCGGCAGCCAGCAGCGGCAGTACCGGCTTGAGGAAAATCACCAACTGGCGGAACAGGTTGATGCCCTGGGCGCAGATCGCCTGCACTTCGTCCTGCTTGCCCTCCTGCTTGGCCAGGGACCACGGCGCTTTGTCGGCAATCCAGGCATTGGCACGGTCGGCCAGCGCCATGATTTCGCGCATGGCGCGGCCGAAATCGCGGCCTTCGTAGGCCTCGGCAATGGACGGGGCGGCAGCCAGGAAGGCTTCGGTCAGTTCAGGCGCGGCATCACCGCTAACCATCACGCCCTGGTTACCCTTGTGGATGAAGCCGGCACAGCGGCTGGCGATGTTGACCACCTTGCCAACCAGGTCAGAGTTGACCTTCTGCACGAAGTCTTCCAGGTTCAGGTCGAGGTCGTCGACGCCGCGGCCCAGCTTGGCGGCGTAGTAATAGCGCAGGTACTCTGGCTGCAGGTGGTCGAGGTAGGTACGGGCCTTGATGAACGTACCCCGCGACTTTGACATCTTGGCGCCGTTGACGGTCAGGTAACCGTGCACGTTGACGGCGGTCGGCTTGCGGAAGCCCGCGCCTTCGAGCATGGCTGGCCAGAACAGGGCGTGGAAGTTGACGATGTCCTTGCCGATGAAATGGTACAGCTCGGCTTTGGAGCCCTCGCGCCAGAACGCATCGAAGTCCAGTTCCGGGCGGCGCGCGCAAAGGTTCTTGAAGCTGGCCATGTAGCCGATAGGCGCATCGAGCCAGACATAGAAGTATTTGCCCGGCTCACCCGGAATTTCGAAACCGAAGTACGGCGCGTCACGGGAGATGTCCCATTCCTGCAGGCCGGAGTCCAGCCATTCGGCCAGCTTGTTGGCGACTGCGTCCTGCAGCGTGCCGCTGCGGGTCCACTGTTGCAGCATGGCCTGGAAGTCGGGCAGCTTGAAGAAAAAGTGCTGCGAATCGCGCAATACCGGGGTGGCCCCGGAAATGGCCGACTTGGGGTTCTTCAGTTCGGTCGGTGCGTAGGTGGCGCCGCATTTCTCGCAGTTGTCGCCGTACTGGTCTTCGGCCGCGCACTTCGGGCAGGTGCCCTTGATGAAGCGGTCGGCCAGGAACATGCCCTTTTCCGGGTCGAAGTACTGGGTCACCGAACGGGTGGCAATGTGCCCGGCCTCACGCAGGCGTGTGTAGATGAGGCTCGACAGCTCACGGTTTTCTTCGCTGTGGGTGGAGTGGAAGTTGTCGAAGTCCACCAGGAAGTCGGCGAAGTCGCTGCTGTGTTCGGCCTGGACGTTGGCAATCAGTTGTTCCGGGGTGATGCCTTCCTTTTCCGCGCGCAGCATGATGGCCGAGCCGTGAGCGTCGTCGGCGCAGACGTAAATGCACTGGTTCCCGCGCAGCTTCTGGAAGCGTACCCACATATCCGTCTGGATGTACTCCAGCATATGGCCAAGGTGGATCGATCCATTGGCATAGGGCAGGGCGCTGGTGACGAGAATCTGGCGTGGCTCGGACATGGTGGCTCGGCTACTTATCTGGCTCGGGGTAAAAATGAGGATGATCGGCCACTATAAAGGGCTGGCGAAGATATTTCACCCCGCAAGCGCATCTGCTGATGATTGACGGGTTAGGATAGGCGCCTGTTTTACATTCAGTTTGCCAATGGGAGTCTCCATGAGTGCCGTCACCCGTGCCGCCATCGAAGGCGTGCTTCGCCAGTACACCGACCCCTACCTGAACCAGGACCCGGTCAGCGCCGGCTGCGTGCGCGCCATCGATATCCAGGGCGGGCAGGTCAGCGTGCAGTTGCAGTTGGGCTATGCCGCCGGGCTGTTCAAGAACGGCTGGGCCCAGGTGCTGCAGACCGCCATCGGCAACCTCGAGGGCGTCAGCGGCGCCCAGGTGTCGATCGACTGCGTGGTTGCCGCGCACAAGGCCCAGGCCCAGGTGCCGGCCATGGCCAACGTCAAGAACATCATCGCCGTGGCCTCGGGCAAGGGCGGCGTGGGCAAGTCGACCACCGCCGCCAACCTGGCCCTGGCGCTGGCCCGCGAGGGTGCCCGGGTGGGTATTCTGGATGCCGACATCTATGGCCCCAGCCAGGGCGTTATGTTCGGTATCGCCGAAGGCACCCGCCCGCAGATTCGCGAACAGAAGTGGTTTGTGCCGATCAAGGCGCATGGCGTGGAAGTGATGTCCATGGCGTTCCTGACCGACGACAACACGCCGATGGTCTGGCGTGGCCCGATGGTCTCGGGTGCGCTGCTGCAGTTGGTGACCCAGACCGCGTGGGACGACCTGGACTACCTGGTGATCGACATGCCCCCGGGCACCGGTGACATCCAGCTGACCCTGGCCCAGAAGGTGCCGGTGGCCGGGTCGGTGATCGTTACCACACCACAGGACCTGGCCTTGCTCGATGCCCGCAAGGGTGTGGAAATGTTCCGTAAGGTCAACATCCCGGTACTGGGCGTGGTCGAGAACATGGCCGTGCACATCTGTTCCAACTGCGGCCATGCCGAGCACCTGTTCGGCGAAGGCGGTGGCGAGAAACTGGCCAGCCAGTATGGCGTCGATCTGCTGGCCTCGCTGCCACTGTCGATGGTCATCCGCGAGCAGGCCGACAACGGCAAGCCGACCGCCATTGCCGAGCCGGAAAGCCAGATTGCCATGGTCTATCAGGAGCTGGCGCGCCAGGTAGGGGCGCGGATCGTGCTGCAGGAAGCTGCGGCGCCGGCGATGCCGAGCATCACCATCAGCGAAGATTGACCTGAGAGCGAGCCCGAGCGTTCGCAGGGGCCATCGGCATCAAAGCCAAAACCGATGCTATCGATGCCCAAGCGTTGGCCCATTACGCTGAAGTCAGTCCAGATCAGCCCACCCTGCGGATCAGTCCGGAGCGTGCGCTTCTTAGGGAGTTGCTGCAGCAACGTGATCGACTGGTTCAACAGCGCGATGATGACCTGAGGCGCTTGAGCTAGGCGCAGTCCACCGTTGGACTCGAAGATCACACGGTTCCTGTGGGAGCGGGCGTGCCCGCGAACACCGGCGCAGCCGGTGCCAGACACCGCGTCGCCTGCTTCGCGGGCAAGCCCGCTCCCACAATGAATCGCGCAGGCTTTTCAAATTTTGGAAAGACAGTTGCCCCTACAAGCACTGCACAGCACTTGAAGCCTGCGCGATTCCTGTGGGAGCGGGCGTGTCCGCGAACACCGGCGCAGCCGGTGCCAGACACCGCGTCGCCTGCTTCGCGGGCAAGCCCGCTCCCACAATGAATCGCGCAGGCTTTTCAAATTTTGGAAAGACAGTTGCCCCTACAAGCACTGCACAGCACTTGAAGCCTGCGCGATCCCTATGGGAGCGGGCGTGCCCGCGAAGAAGCCAGCGGCGAATTTCGACCAAGCATAAAAAAACCCGCCAGAAGGCGGGTTTTTTGAAAGCTAGGAAGCTAGATCGGCTTAGGCGATCTGAACTTCTTCAGCCTGCATGCCTTTCTGGCCGCGGGTAGCGACGAAAGTAACAGCCTGGCCTTCTTTCAGGGTTTTGAAGCCGTCAGCTTGGATGGCTTTGAAGTGCACGAACAGGTCGTCGCCCGACTGAGGGGTGATGAAGCCGTAGCCTTTCTCATCGTTGAACCACTTAACAACACCGGATTGACGGTTGGACATTTTTCTGTCTCCTTGGACAATTTGATAACGGTCAGGAAACACCCTGACCGGGACTGAGCGCAAAGAGAGCAGAAAATTCAGCGATGGGCCGATCAGGATCGTGCATCAAACTAGAGATTCTCGGTGTCACGTGCAGCACAGTGGCGCCACCTTACCCCACTTTCCGCAACCTGCCAATGGTCTGAATGCGGTTTAGGCAAATTCGGATCGACGGCGGCTGCAAGCCGCGCCCGACGCGGGGTGAGGGATGGAACTTTAACCTGGGCGCCGGGACCGGTAAGATGCGCACCACGTTTTCCACCACGCAACTCTTCAGGACACCCCGCCATGAGCATCAAATCGGACAAGTGGATTCGCCGCATGGCGCAGGAACACGGCATGATCGAGCCGTTCGTCGAGCGCCAGGTGCGCGGCGAGCAGGACAGCCGGGTCATCTCTTTCGGTGTTTCCAGCTACGGCTACGACGTGCGCTGCGCCGACGAATTCAAGGTGTTCACCAACATCAACTCGGCGACCGTCGATCCGAAAAACTTCGACGCTGGCAGCTTCGTCGACATCAAGAGCGACGTGTGCATCATTCCGCCGAACTCGTTCGCCCTGGCGCGCACGGTCGAGTACTTCCGCATTCCGCGCGACGTGCTGACCATCTGCCTGGGCAAGAGCACCTACGCCCGTTGCGGCATCATCGTCAATGTCACCCCGCTGGAACCTGAGTGGGAAGGCCACGTGACCCTGGAATTCTCCAACACCACCACGCTGCCGGCAAAGATCTATGCCAACGAAGGCGTGGCGCAGATGCTGTTCCTGCAGTCTGACGAAGCGTGCGATGTGTCGTACAAGGACCGCGGCGGCAAGTACCAGGGCCAGCGCGGTGTGACCCTGCCGCGGACCTGAGCCGACGAGCGCGGGGAATTACCTGCGCTTTTGCCACTCCAACGAAGTACGCCGGTGCTCATGATGTGCATCGGTTTCGTCAGGAGCAGCCAATGAAACTCCATCCCGCAATCAGTGCCAAGCTGGCAGGTCTGCAGCCCAACCACATCGGGTTGTTGCCCTGGGCTTTGCTGGCGCATCCGTTGCCCATGCAGGCCGGGGGCGTGCCCCATCAGCCTGACCCCGATACGCCGCAGCCTGCGCAGCCAGGTGAATCCCCACCCATGGAACCGGGCGAGCCGACCTTGCCTGACGAGCCTCCCCCAGCGCCTGTAGCGTGATGCGCTGCTAAAGCGGCCAGACTCGGCCGGCGCCAGCCAGGTAGACCTGGCTGGTGGGCAGCGGCGCTATTTCCCAGCCGCCGGTGAACTCACCGAATGCGGGCAGCAGGCTCACTTGTTCGTCGATCAGAAAGCACGGCAGGCGCAGGCGTTGCCTGGCCCTGCCACGCAGGATGAAGACCGGGTGCACGTGGCCGGCCAGCACTGGCCGTTCCGGGTGAGCATGCGGTTCGTGCTGCAGGGCGAAGGGACCCAGCAGCCAGGGTTCATCCAGCACTGTGATGCCCAGCGTTTCGGGGGGATCGCCGGCGTTGTGATCGTGGTTGCCGCGTATCAGCACGATGTGCAGGCCAGGATGGCGGTCGCGCCATGCCTGCAGACGAGCCAGCGTGGCAGGTGCCCGTGCGCTGCGCGCGTGCAGGAAGTCGCCGAGTACGATCAGCTGTTCGCAAGCGTAGTGGGCCAGCAGGTCATCCAGCCGCGCCAGGGTCGCCTCGGTGGTGCCGCGCGGCACCGGTTGGTGCAATGCGCGATAACTGGCGGCTTTGCCGATATGCACGTCGGCAACCAGCAATGCACGCTGCGCCGGCCAGTAGATGGCCTTGTCCGGGAGCAGCCATAACTCCTGGCCGCAATGTTCGATGGCCTGATGCTGTTGAGTCATTCCTTGTTCGCCGCCTGTTCCAGTTCTGCCACCATTCGCGCAATACGGTCCGCCAGCTTCTCGGTGCTCAACGTCTCGCGCATGCCCTCCACCAGCAAGGCGAACGCCAGCGGCCCCGGCCGCTTCAATGCCCGCAGGTCCAGTTGCAGGCCGGCCATTTTCAACAGTTGGCGATGCAGGCGGTCAATTTCCAGTTCCTCGCTCAGCACCTCGTCACGGGCCTGGCCGAGCAGCAGGTTGCCTGCATCATGTTTGCGAAACACCTCGTAGAACAGGCCACTGGAAGCTTGAATCTGCCGCATGCTTTTCTGCGCCGCCGGATAGCCGCCAAACACCAGCCCGGCAATCTGGGCAATTTCCCTGAAACGGCGTAGCGCCATTTCACCCGCGTTGAGGCTGGCCAGCACATCCTCCAGCAGCTGCTCGGTGCCCAGCGCCTGCGGTAAGTGCGTCGCCCAGTCCACATGGCCAGGGCTGAGCAGCTCGAAGCCATAGTCATTTACGGCAATCGATACCGACAGGGGTTGCTGGCGGCTCACCCGCCAGGCAATCAGGTTGGCCAGGCCCAGGTTGGCCATGCGCCCGGCGAAGGGGTACAGGAACAGATGCCAGCCCTGGCGCGACTTGAAGGTCTCCGCCAGCAGCGTAGCCGTGGTGGGTAGAGCCGACCATTGGGCTTGCAGTGCCAGCAGCGGGCGCACGGCGCGCATTTCCGGGCCGGTAAAACGTTCGTGGGCGGCAGCGTCGAGCTGTTCGACCAGCGCATCGGCCAGCTCGCTCGACAAGGGCATGCGCCCGCCGTTCCAGCGTGCTATGGCAGCCTTGCGTGCGGTGCTGCGGCGTACGTAGGCGGTCATGTTTTCCACCCGCACCAGTTCCAGCACCCGCCCGGCGAACACCAGCGTATCGCCGGGCCGCAGGCGGGCGATGAAGGCCTCCTCGACACTGCCCAGCGTCTTGCCGCCGCCGCCCTTGCTCCAGTACTTGAGCTGCAGGCTGGCATCGCTGACGATGGTGCCGATGCCCATGCGATGGCGCCGCGCCAGGCGCTCGCTGGCCACTCGATAAACGCCGTCGGCATGGCGCTCGACGCGCTGGTAGTCGGGGTAGGCCGTCAGTGAACTGCCGCCGTGGCAGACAAAGTCCAGGGCCCACTGCCACTGGCTGTCGCGCAAGCCGGCGAACGCCCAGGTGCTGCGCACTTCGGCCAGCAACTGGTCGGCGCGAAAGCCACTGCCCAAGGCCATGCTGACCAGGTGCTGCACCAGTACGTCCATGCACAGCCGGGGGGAGAAACGCGCCTCGATGTGCCCAGCTTCCAGTGCCTGGCGAGCGGCTGCTGCCTCGACCAGCTCCAGGCTGTGGGTAGGTACGAGGGTTATCCGGGAGCGCCGCCCGGGGGCATGGCCCGAGCGGCCGGCCCGTTGCATCAGGCGTGCGATGCCCTTGGCCGAGCCGATTTGCAGCACCCGCTCCACGGGCAGAAAGTCTACCCCCAGGTCCAGGCTGGAGGTGCAGATCACCGCCTTCAGGCTGCCCTGCTTGAGGCTGCGTTCGACCCAGTCGCGGGTTTCCCGGGCCAGTGAGGCATGGTGCAAGGCGATCAGGCCGGCCCAGTCGGGGCGGCTTTCCAGCAGGGCCTGGTACCAGAGCTCGGCTTGGGCCCGGGTATTGGTGAACACCAGGCAACTGGCGCTGGCGTCGACCTCGCGGCTGACCTGGTCGAGCATTTTCAGGCCCATGTGCCCGGCCCAGGGAAACCGTTCTATGGCCCCGGGCAGCAGGGTATCGACCTGCAGTGCTTTGTCTTGACGGCCTTGCACCAGCAGGCCGCCCTCGGGCAGCAGCACGTCCCGTGCATGCTGCAGGTTGCCCAAGGTGGCAGACAAACCCCAGGTCGGCAGGCCAGGGTGCCAGCGGCGCAGGCGGGCCAAGGCCAACTGCAGTTGTACGCCGCGTTTGTTACCCAGCAACTCGTGCCATTCGTCGACCACGATCAAGCGCAGCGTGGCGAAATCGGCTTCGGCCTGGGCACGCGTCAGTAGCAGGGTCAGGCTTTCCGGGGTGGTGACCAGCACGCTGGGCAGGCGCCGCGCTTGCCGGGCCCGCTCGGCACTGCTGGTGTCGCCGCTGCGTACGCCGACACTCCACGGCAAACCCAGCTCATCGAGGGGCGCTTGCAGGGCGCGCGCAGTGTCGGCGGCCAGGGCACGCATGGGCGTGATCCATATCACCTGCATGGGGGCTGCCTGGCGCCCCTGTGCCTGGGCCTTGAATGCGCGCAGTGCCGCCAGCCACACCGCGTAGGTTTTGCCGGCACCGGTGCTGGCGTGCAGCAGGCCAGACTCGCCGCGCTCTACCGCCGCCCAGACCCGGCGCTGGAACGCGAACGGTTTCCAGCCACGTTTGCTGAACCAGGCGTTGGCGAGGTCGGTGGTGGGCATGGGGCGCAGGGTCCTTCGAAGGTTGTGCTTCTACAGACCACCCGCCGGCGGCAATGGTTTTACCGGATCAATTGCCCAACAGGTAACCGCTCCGGCACACCTGCTCGCCGGCCACATGGGCGATGACCATGCCCGAGGTAGCCATGCGCCGTACGCTGCGAGCGTACAACAGACCGGCCTGGCTATTGCGCACGGCAGTGACCCGGTCGCTGAGGGGGTCGATGACTTCGGCGATCAGTTGGCCTGCCGCCAGTTGCTGGCCTGGTTTGGCGTGGTACACCAGCAACCCACCCAGGGGTGTCGCCACCGGTTCTACGGCGGCCAGCGGTGTAGCCGGGCGCAGCAGGGCGGGGAGTGCCGGCTTGGCACCCTCGATAATGCCGGCATGGGTGAGGAAGTCGAGAATCGCCCCGCAATCCTTGCTGGCCAGTGCGTGGCTGACGTCGGCCTGCCCGCGCAACTCGACCGTGACCGAGCAACAGCCCAACGGGATAGGGAAGCGTTTGCCGAAGCGCTGCTGCAACTGCCACCAGACCAGGCTGAAGCACTCGTCGAACGACTGCCCGCCCGAATCGGTGGCCAGCAGGCTGGCCTGTGCACCCAGGTAGCGAGCCAGCGGCTCGATCTGCGGCCAGGCGTCAGGTGTTGTGTACAGGTGCTCCACCGCTTCGAAGTCGCAGTGCAGGTCCAGTATCAGGTCGGCATCGCAGGCCAGCCGTTGCAGGATCAGGCGCTGGGCCTGCAGCGGCGTACGCGCCGGGTGCGCGTCCAGCCCGCGGCGCAGGTACTCGCGGATCAGCGCAACGTTGTGGGCAGGGTCCTGGCTGAGGTGCTCTTCGATCTGGTCGCCGATGGTGTCCGACAGATCGACGAAATTACGGTTGAAATTCTCGCCACTCTGTAGCTCAAAGCGCCCCAGTGGCGCGTCCAGCAGCACCTGCTCCAGGCCAACCGGGTTGGCCACCGGCACCAGGATGATCTCGCGCTGCAGACGGCCCTGTTGTTCCAGTTCTGCCAGGCGGCGCTTGAGGTGCCAGGCGACCAGCATGCCGGGTAGCTCGTCGGCGTGCAGCGATGCCTGGATATAGACTTTGCCACCACCGCGGGGGCCGAAGTGGAAGCTGTGCAGTTGGCGGGTGATGCCCGGAACGGGTGAAAGCAGGTCGTGTGTTGAATGGTGCATGGTGGTCCTGGCTGCGTGGCGAAAACGGTCTGCGACACGGGTCGGCACACAGATAGAAGCACAGTTTTCGGCGTTGCGCCTGCACAGGGTTTGCCGAAACTCGGTGAGGGTGGGCTGCGCGAGCGAGCCCGCCCACACCGCGGCCACCCAGCCAGCAACCTACGCCAGCAAGGCCTGCAGCGTCGCCAGGTCGTCGGCCTCTTCCACCGGTTTGTCCAGGCGCCAGCGCAGCATGCGCGGGAAGCGCACGGCGATACCGCTTTTGTGCCGGCGGGACAGGGCGATGCCCTCGAAGCCTAGTTCGAACACCAGGGTGGGGGTCACGCTGCGCACCGGGCCGAAGGTTTCCACGGTGGTTTTGCGGATGATGCTGTCGACCTTGCGCATCTCCGCGTCGCTGAGCCCTGAGTACGCCTTGGCAAACGGCACCAGTGCCCGCCCAGGCGTGCCGGCCGGGGCGTCCCACACGGCGAAGGTGTAGTCGCTGTACAGGCTGGCCCGGCGGCCATGGCCACGTTGGGCATAAATGAGCACGGCATCGACGCTGAAGGGGTCGATCTTCCACTTCCACCAGGTGCCCATGTCCTTGGTACGGCCCACGCCGTACAAGGCCTCACGCTGCTTGAGCATCAGGCCCTCGACGCCAAGGCTGCGGGATTGCTCACGCTGGCGGGCAAGGTCGGCCCAGTCCGGGCCTTCGAGCAGTGGCGACAGCAGGACCGGGGCAAGCGGGTGTTCTTCCACCAGGCGTTGTAGCTGGGTGCGGCGTTCGTGCTGCGGTCGGCTACGCCAGTCTTCGCCTTGCCACTCCAGCAGGTCGTAGGCTTGCAGCACGACAGGCGCGTCGGCCAGCAGCTTCTTGCCCAAGGTTTTGCGGCCAAGGCGCTGCTGCAGCAGCGCGAATGGCTGCACGGCCAGTTCCGTCGATGACTCGCCCGGCTTCCACACCAGGATCTCGCCATCCAGCACCACCCCATCAGGCAGTGTCTGCGCCAGGCCATGCAGTTCGGGGAAGCGCTCGGTGACCAGCTCTTCGCCCCGCGACCACACCCAAAGCTGGCCCTCGCGCTTGACCACCTGGGCACGGATGCCGTCCCACTTCCATTCGATCTGCCAGTCACTCGGCGGGCCGAGCAAGGCGTCGAACTGCTCGCTGGGCACCTGCAGTGGGTGGGCCAGGAAGAAGGGGTAGGGCTGGCCGCCGCGCTGACTGTGTTCATCGGCGGACTCCTCGGCGACCAGCTTGTGGTAGCTGGCGGCGTTGGGGCGGTGACTGATGTCGGTATACCCAACCAGCCGCTGGGCCACGCGTTTGGCGTCCAGCCCGGCCAGTTGCGCCAGCGCACGGGTGACCAGCAGCTTGGACACGCCCACGCGGAAGCTGCCGGTGATCAGCTTCAGGCACAGCATGAGGCTGGGGCGTTCCAGTTGCGCCCACAGCGCTGGCAAGCGTTCGCGGACCTGCTCGGGCGGCAGGCCTCGCAAAGGCAGCAGATGGTTTTCAACCCAGGCTGCCAAGCCTTCGTCGTTGCCTTCTGCATGCTGCGGCAGCAGCAATGAAATGGTTTCGGCCAGGTCACCGACTGCCTGGTAGCTTTCCTCGAACAGCCAGTCCGGCAGGCCGGCCATGGCCGTTGCCAGTTCGCGCAGCAGGCGCGTCGGCACCAACTGCCGAGGGCGCCCACCGGCCAGGAAATACACCGCCCAGGCAGCGTCTTCGGCGGGCGCGGTGGCGAAGTAATCACGCAGCGCTTCGAGCTTGGCATTGCTGGAAGTGGTCGCGTCCAGGCGCAGGTACAACGCAGCGAACGCTTTCATGGCGCAGGCTCGGGTGTGGCTGCATCGTCTTCGTCGCCGTACTCGGTCACGAAGGCACGGGCATCCAGGCCTTGTTCGTTGAGGTAACGCACCAACACATTGACCGAACCGTGGGTCACCATCACCCGTTCGGCACCGGTCTGGCTGATGGCCCAGAGCAGGCCTGGCCAGTCGGCATGGTCGGAAAGCACAAAGCCCCGATCCACACCGCGGCGCCTGCGCGTGCCGCGCAGCAGCATCCAGCCGCTGGCGAACGCGTCGCTGTAGTCACCGAAGCGGCGCATCCAGCTGCTGCCGCCGGCTGACGGAGGCGCCAGGACCAATGCCCGGCGCAGCATGGGGTCGTTGCGCGCGATATCGCCGGCATAGCGGGTATCGGGCAGATGCACACCGGCTTCACGGTACACCCGGTTGAGCGGTTCGACGGCGCCATGCACCAGGATCGGGCCGATGCTCGCGTCCAGGCCGTGCAGAATGCGCTGGGCCTTGCCGAAGGCGTAGCAGAACAGCACGCTGGCCTTGCCCAGCTCGCAATTGGCCCGCCACCAGGCATTGATGCCGGCGAAGATCTCGCTTTGGCTTGGCCAGCGATAGATCGGCAAGCCGAAGGTCGACTCGGTGATGAAGGTGTGGCAGGGCACCGGCTCGAAGGGCGTACAGGTGCCATCAGGCTCGACCTTGTAGTCGCCGGAGGCCACCCAGACTTCGCCCTGGTACTCCAGGCGCACCTGCGCCGAGCCCAGCACATGCCCGGCCGGGTGCAGGCTCAGGGTCACGCCGTGGTGCTGCAGGCGCTCACCGTAGGGCAGGGTCTGCAAATCGATGTGCTGGCCCAAGCGGCTGCGCAGGATGCCGGCGCCCGGGCTGGCGGTCAGGTAGTGGCCGTTACCGGTGCGGGCGTGGTCGCCGTGGCCATGGGTGATCACGGCGCGGTCCACGGGCCGCCACGGGTCGATGTAGAAATCACCGGGTGGGCAGTACAGGCCTTCGGGGCGGGCGATGACGAGGTCCATGGCGTAGGCGCTGGTTACCGAGAGTACTTGTTAGGAGCTCGGAACCAGCTTGGGAGTTCGAACCATTTCTTCAAGGGAAAGGGTCACAGGCTTCCATGCCCGGGTACGCTACTTGCCCGGCACCAGCGTCAAGCGCTGGTTGCCATACGCTCGCGCGAAGTTCTGCTGTTGCAGCGGCAAGCTCATGAAGCGCCCTTTGAACCAGGCATCCAGCCCATCGCTGTAATGGGCGCTGGCCGGGTTGCCGGACTGGCCACTGCTGGTCAGCACCTGCAGCGGTTCGGCCTGGCCGAAGTCGACGATCATGCGCGCGGAGGCGGGCAGGCGCGTGGTGAAGTCACTGCCCCAGGCGTAAGGGGTGAGCGCGAGGGTAGTGAAGTCGCCACCTGCGGCTTGCGGCGCACGGCTGAGGGCATCGCCCAAGCCATGGTAGGCCGGCGCCGGCCAGTGGTACTGGTGCAGCTTGCCCCATTGCCAGGCGCGGCGGTCGGCGCCCAGCTGCGCAGTGCCGGCATCCACGGCTGCCGCCAGGCTGCGGGCCAGAATGGCTGGCTTGTCTTCTTTCTGCGGGGTGTTGCGGTCGTCCCAGAACGGGCTGTCGTCGCGCCCCAGCAGGTGATCGGCCTGTGCCGAGAACGACAACCGCGCGTTGCTTACGAAGGCCTGCCAGGCAGGGCTGGACGCAGGGCCGAGGTCATCGAGGAAAGTCTGCCTGGCGACTTCCTGCAGGAACAGTTCATACAGCGCGGCGTCTGCCGATACCGGGCTCAGGCGACCGTCGAATGCCTTGAGCCGCGCCAATGCCTCGCGGGCCTTGTCGCGTTGTGCGCCTGGCAGGGCGTCGATTGCCTGCTTCAGCGGCTGGGCCATGCCGGGGGCGTCGAACATCTGCTTGAGCTGATTGGCCATTAGCGTGACCTGGTCGTTCTGCAGGGCCATCAGGCTGCGGCTGTCATGGCGGCCATTGCCAGCCAGCTGGGCCAGACGCTCGGCACGCTCAGGGTAGTACCAGGTGCTGGACAGCTGCATGCCATAGCCGCGTGGCTGGCTGCGCTGGTTGGCATGGCCGATCCAGCCAGCAGTGGGGTCCTGGTCGTACGGGTGCAGCATCGGGTCGGCGTAGCCGTCCCAGTCATAGCGCCCGTCCCAACCAGGGGAGGGCAGCAGGCCCTGGCCTTCGCGGCGGTTGGGGTAGCGCCCGCTGACCTGCCAACCGATGTGCTCGGGCTCGGCGAACACGAAGTTGAGGGCGGCCGCAGTGACCTCGCGGGTGCTGTCGAAGGCGCGCTCGAGGTTGCCGGCGCGGGTCAGGTCGAAGAGCGCATCCAGGCTCCGGTCGCCCTTGAACTGCGGCAAGTTCAGGGCCAGGCCCAGGCTGGCGTTGTCGGGCTGGGCCAGCAGGGTGCCGTGGCGGGTGTCATACATCACTTCGCGCTGTGGCCGCTGGCCGCGCACGAAGAAGGTTTCGCTGCGCGCGCGGGCCGGCACCCACTTGCCATCTGCCAGGTAGCTCAGCTGGCTGCCCTGGCGGCGCAGTCGTTCGAGGAACAGGTCCTGGTTGTCGGCCATGACTGCGCTGCTGCTCCAGGCCAGTTTGCCGTTGTAGCCGGCCAACACGATCGGCAGGCCCGGCAGCGACAGGCCGGCAACCTGGTACTTGCTGGTGTGGATCTGCACCGGGCTGAGGGCCCAGGCGGCGCGGCTGTCACTGGCCAGCAGGCTTTTGCCGCTGCGGCTGCGTTGCGGGCCCAGGGCCAGGTTGGCCGAGCCTGGGCTACCGAGCAGGTCGAGGTCGGCCAGCTTCTGGCTGGCGGCCGCCAGCGCCGGCAGCCCTGGCAACTGGCTGGCCAGGTTGAGGCCCTTGAGCTTGTCGACTTCGCTTGTGGCCAAGGGCTCGTCCGGTGCACCGGGCAGCAGCCAGGCCAGTTTGTCGCTGCCGACTTTCTGCGCCAGGGTCAGGGCGCTGAGTTCTTCCTGCAGGTTCACCGACTGGCTGAACGCATACAGGCAGAAAAGCAGCGCCGAATCTTCAGGCTTCCAGTATTCGGGGCGATAGCCACTGTTGGCCAAATCCGCTGGCAGCTTGTCGCGGTAGCGGAACAGGTAGGCATTGACCCCGCGTGCGTACACCTCGAAAAAGCGCTTGAGCCGTGGCGATGCGTCGGCGTATTGCTGGGCGGCGCTTTGCTTGAGGTTGGCGGCGCGCATCAGGCGGTCGATGTCGAGCGCGTCGCTGCCGGCCAGTTCCGCCAGGCGGCCTTGGGCCAGCAGGCGCATGGCGACCATCTGCTCGATGCGGTCGCCGGCATGCACATAGCCCAGGCTGAAAAGGGCGTCATGGAAACTGCTGCTTTCGATCAGCGGTGCGCCCATGGCATTGCGCCGCACCGAGACGTTCTGTGCCAGGCCCTTGAGCGGCTGCACGCCGCTGGCGGGTGGCACGCTGCCCTGGTAGCCGCCGGTCTGGCAGCCGGCCAGCCCAAGCAGGCCGAGCAGCGTGGCAGCGGTGGTGAACCGCGGGCGGAAGTGAGGAAAGGCGGCGGCGGCCATGGCAAGGGCTCCTGCAGGGCGAGGCGAGTTTGCAAAGGCGCTAAGGTAGTGAGCGCGCAGGCGCCATGCAAGGTCCCAGGTCGGTTTATTTGCCGGTGGCGGGTCAAACCTCGAAGTGCCCTGCCAGGGCGTCGGAAAAATGCGTGCAATTGATGCGGGCGTAACGCCGGTAATCACGGCTGACAGCGAACGCCGAGCCGGGCATCAGCAGGATCTTGTGCTGCTCCAGCTTGCGCATCAACGGCTGCAGGTCGGGCAGTTGCGGGTGGTAGACCCAGAGGAACATGCCACCCTGCGGCGCGATCTCGAACTGCCAGCCGCGCTCGAGCAGCAAACGCTGTGTCTGTACTTGCTGGCGGATCAGCCGCTGCTGCACATCTTTCATGTGCCGGGCGTAGGTGCCGTCCGACAGGATGGTGTTGACGAAACGCTCGCAAAACGCCGGCACCGCCACGCAGGTCAGCAGCTTGAGGCGGGTCAGCGGCTCGATCAGGTCTTGCGAGCAGGCGATGAAACCTACCCGTAACGACGCCGACAGGCATTTGGAAAAGCTGCCGACGTAGATGACCCGGTCCAGGTTGTCCAGTTCGGCAAACGTCTGGCGCACGGCCGGGCTGAAGTCGCCATACACGTCATCCTCCACCACGTAGAACTCGTGTTCCACGGCCAGGCGCAGCACGCTGAAGGCGTTGTGCGGGCTGATGTTGCTGCCAGTGGGGTTGTGGAAAGTGCTGTTGCAGAAAAACGCCTTGACCTTGTGCCTGGCCAGGTAGCTGCGCATCTCTTCTACGTCTGGCCCGTCCTGGGTTCGGCGGATGCCGACCACCTGGCCGCCGGCCAGTTGTATCAGCTTGATCAGGTTGCCGTTGCCCGGCTCGTCGACGAACACATGGTCACCCGGCTTGATCAGCAACCGGGCGACCAGGTCCAGGCCCTGGGTGGCGCCAAGCGTGGTCAGCAACTGGTTGGGGCGAACCTCAACCCGGGTCAGGCGTTTCATGTGCACGCACAGCTGTTTGCGCATGGGCAGGTAGCCCTGGATATCGCCGTACTCGGCCAGGGAGCTTTGCTCCAGCCGCGCCGTGCGCCGAATCGCCTTGGCCAGCAGCTCGGTGTCGCGCCACGCCGGGGGCAGCCAGCCGCTGCCAAGTTTGGTGTAGTGCTGGCCGCCCTGCAGCAGCCGGAACAGCGGGTCGCCGGCCATGCACTCGGGTTCGTGGATCACGTTCGCCTGCCGGCTGCGGTTGGCGACGAAGTAGCCGCGCCCTGGCGAGGCGGTCAGTACCCCTTCGCTGACCAGCTGGGCATAGGTCGAGACCACATCGTGGTAACTGAAATCGACCGCCGCCGTGAGCTTGCGAATGGAGGGCATGCGCTGCCCAGGCAACCATTCCCCTGCATCCAGGCGTTGCTTGAGCAATTGATGAAGGCTGCAGGTGCTCATGGCAGGTTCCCAACCGTTAGAAAAAAAAGCCTAACAGTTAACGGAAATGCTTGTCGACTGTTCGTTTGCACATGGCCATTACCTGCCACTATTCCCTCGTCGGAACTTTCGGCTGCCAGCCCTGGCAGCCCGTTTAACGTCTGTAAACACCAGACAACTGGATATCGAGCCGTGCACCCTATGGACATGCAATCAGCCGTCATTGCCAGGCTTCCTGTGCCTGAAGAACTGGAGTCATTCAACGTTGTAAAAAACCTTGTGACCTCGGCGTTACTGGAGTGCTGTTCAATTGAAGAATTCGAAGCGCTGAAACAAACCGATGTTATTGAACGGGTGGCGGAACAGGCCCATGACGACTTGTTGGCATTCGCCAGCAAAGACCCTGCCGCCGGCCGCGACCTGGTATTCATTGCCAGAACTTATACGTCCTATGCGGCGGTTTTGCATTATCGGCTTGCACACTGGGTGTACCGCCATGGCGCTTCGGTATATGGCGCCGGTGGGCAGTGCCTGGCCGCCATGATCTCGCGCCGCGGCAAGATGCTGTCGGGCGCAGAGATCCACTTCCGCAGCCGTATTGGCGCGCGCTTCATCATCGACCACGGCATGGGCACCGTCATTGGTGAAACCGCGACCATCGGTGACGACTGCTACGTGCTCGGCGGCGTCACCCTGGGGGCCCGCGGCATCAGCGGCAACCCTTCCAGCCCCCGCCACCCGACACTGGGCGACCGGGTTCAGGTCGGCGCGTTCGCCAGCGTGCTAGGGGCTATCCACATTGGTGACGGCGCCTTCATCGGGCCGGGCTGCATCGTTACCAAAGACATCCCTGCCGCCGCCCGGGTGCAGGTTAAAACATCATTGCAGGTGGTACTCGAGTCATGAATGCTCTGAATTACGAAGTTCTGCGCAATACCGAAAAACTGTATTACAAGGATCAATACCTGGCCGCTGCCAATACGCAAGTAACGCGCGTGCACAGCGACGGTATCGAGTTGCAAAGTACCGTGGCTTATCCGGAAGGCGGTGGCCAGGAAGCTGATTATGGAATCATTGAACTTCCGATCGGCAAGGTGCGTTTTGTCTGGGTCAAGAAACTCTATGGCAGCCCTATTCGCCTGGAAGGTTTCAAAGGCGGGAAACTGGGCGGCATCATCATTCACACCGTGCACCCGGACGACTTGCACTTACTCGATGAAGTGACTGTCGATATGCCCGCCCGTGTGAGCATCGATATTCAACGGCGCGAGCGGCTAACACTCTCTCACAGTGCCAGCCACTTCCTGTATGCCGCTGCCATCGGCGTGCGTGAGGAACTGAAGCAGTGGACCATCGGCTGCCACATCAAAGAGGACACGGCTCGGTTCGACTTTCTGGTCGAGGACGCCTTCACCGCTGAGGAGGTGATCGAGATAGAACGGCGCGCCAACGAACTGATCGGTGGCGACGCGCCCATCGAGCATTACGCCGTCGAGGGGCTGGAAGACGCACGCTTGTGGACCTACAACGGCATCGAGATTCCGTGTGGTGGCACCCACCTCGATTCGCCAAGGCGCATAGGGCGCCTGAGCGTGAAGCGCAAACGGCTGGGCAGAGGCAAGGAACGCCTGATCTGCGTGTTCCCGGATGCCGAAATCGACCTTAGCGCCTACCACGAGCATGCCTTATGAACACTACCCTGCCGCGGCGCACCTACCTGTACTTCACCGCCCAGTCGATCAACCTGACCACCGCCGTGATGTCGGTGACCATGGCGGCCATCGTTGGCGCCGCACTGGCCCCCGACGCCGCATGGTCGACGGTACCGTATGGGTTCCAGTTCCTGTGCCTGATGCTGGCAACCTACCCGGTTTCCAGGTTGATGAGCCGTATCGGCCGCAAGAAGGCCTTCATGCTGGGGGCCATTCCGCTGGCGGTGTCTGGTGTCAGCGGCTTTCTGGCGGTGGAGCACCAGCATTTTGCCACGCTGGTACTCAGCCACTCGGCGCTGGGTGTTTACATCGCCTTCGCCAACTTCAACCGTTTTGCCGCCACCGACAACCTTTCCCAGGCCCTCAAGCCAAAAGCCCTGTCGCTGGTCGTGGCCGGGGGCGTGATTGCCGCCGTGGTGGGCCCGACGCTCACCGAGTGGCTGCGTGACGTGGGTGGCTACCCACTGTTCTCGCTGTGTTATGCCGCGTTCATCGGGCTGGCGCTATTGTCGTTGCTGATTGCAGTGTGCCTGCCCAACGACACCGGCCTGGCCGCTGCAACCGGCAGCGCTGCCACGTCGGCCAGCAGCCGCAGCGAGCCTTTGAGCCCCAGCGTGTTGGTGGCAATGGCGGTCGCGGCGCTGGGCTACGGCATCATGAACCTGCTGATGATCCAGGCCTCGATGCACATGAAGCATATGCACGAAGACTTTACCGACGTGCGCCTGGCCATCCAGTGGCACGTGATCGCCATGTTCGCCCCGTCATTCTTCACCGGGGCGATCATCCAGCGCCTGGGCATCCGGACTACCATCTGCGCGGGCCTGGCGCTGTTGATCGGCTGCTCGGCGCTGAATATCTGGTCGCACAGCTACAGCATGATGACCGCGGCGCTGATCGCCCTGGGGCTGGGCTGGAACCTGACTTACGTCGGCGGCGGAGCCTTGTTGGCGCAGTCGCTGCAAAACAGCCCGGCAGCGATGCAGATGCAGGGCAAGAACGATCTGGGCATTGCCATCTGCGCCACCATCGGTGCGTTCAGCCCCGCGCTGCTGTTGAGCACAGTGGGCTGGGACGGCACCAACGCCATCTGCATGGCCCTGTGCATCGGCCTGCTGATCGCCACCGTTGGCCTGTTGCAGAGCAAGGCCTGCCTGCAGACTTCCATGGAAGGGAGCCGAAAATGAGCGAACTCATCAACGTCAGCGAGCGCATCTACACCAAGCTGGAAATGAACAACCCCGGTGGCAGCCACAAGTACCGCGCCGCCCGGCGCATCGTTGAGCACGCCGTGCGCAATGGCGACATCATCCCTGGGGTGACCACGGTCATCGAAAAAACCGGCGGCAGTTTTGGCTTCGGCTTGCTGGCGGCATGCCACGCGTATCAGGTGGCCGTCGAGCTGGCGGTTGGGCTGAGTTTCAGCCAGACCAAGCGGGACTTGCTGGAATGCTTCGGCGCCCGGCTGATTGGCAAGGAAATGCTGATGGCCGGTGCCACGCCCAAGGACGTGGTGATGCACCACCTGGAAAACCAGGCCGCGCTGGGCAAGTCATACTTCTATACCGACCAGTTCAACAACCCGGTGGGTATCGAAGCGCACCGCTACCAGACAGCCAGTGAACTGGCGCTGCAACTGACCAACGCGGGCGCCGGCAAGGACATCCTGTTCGTTGGCTGCGCGGGCACGGGCGCCAGTTTCACGGGCATTACCCTGGGGCTGAAGGATCACGGTTTCGAGGTGTCGACAGTGCTGGTCGACCCCAACGGCTGTGACTCCAAGGCTGGCGTATTCACCGATCACCGCTTCGAAGGCATGGCGGTAGGCGTCAGCCCGCCATTCCTGGACTGGTCGCTGGTGGACGAACGGGCCCAGGTGCAGCATGCCGAAATGTTGGCAGCGCAACGTTGGTTCTACATGCAAAGCGGGGTCTTCGTCGGTAACACGGCCGCCGCCTGCCTGGCGGTTGTCCAGCGCATGGCCCAGCAGCCGCGCTATGCGGGGACCACCTTGGTGACCATCGCCTATGACGCCGGCCTGTGGTACCAGGACTTGCTGGGGGCGAACCGGCGCAAGGCCGCGTAGCGCCAGGCACGGCGGGCAGTGCTGGACCGGGGGCATGGTGCGCGAAGCAGGCGCGGCGGGCCATACCCCCACAGACGCGCTAGATCAGGCGCCGTGGCACTTCTTGAATTTTTTCTCGCTGCCGCACGGGCACGGGTCGTTACGGCCAACGTCCTTCAGGGCGTTGCGTACCGGCTCCTGATGGCCGTGGTTGCAGTGTGGGCCGTGGACATGGCCGTGGTCGTGGTGATGGTCATGGTCGTGGTTGCAGTCAGGGCCATGAACGTGGGGTTGCTGGGACATTGCAGGGTTACTCCGGGATGTGATCGCCGGGGATTATCTCACCACTGCGCGATAAGTGCAGGTCCCGGTGAATCAGCAGGCCAGTGGCCAGGTCGCCCTGCAGGGTGTAATGCAGCGGCTGCCCACTTTTCAGCAGCTTGGCCAGTGGCTTGAGTTGCCGCCAGAGGTTGGTGCGTGCGGTGATCTTGAAGGTCCGCCGGTCGTGGCCGCCTACGCTTCGCCACAGGCTGGTTTCATCCTGCACCAGCAGCAGGTCATTGAGCCGCACGGCATAGGCCAGGCTGCGAATGAACAGACGGCTGTCGTTGGGGTTGATGACCTCCAGGTGCAGTACGAATTCCTGCTGCAGCAACCTGGCCTTGACCGTTTCGACCTCGACCAGGTGCACTTCAGGCGGGCGCCAGTCGTCTGCGCTCCAACTGGCGCAGCCCGTCAGCAATGCCAGCAGCGAACCGAGCAGCAGCAGACGGGCGCGTTCGATCATGCTCGGTTCCCCATGTAACTGGCGCAGCATTTCTTGAACTTCTGCCCGCTGGCGCATGGGCAGGGGTCATTGCGCCCGGCCTTCAACGCGACCGTGGGGTCTATGAAGTACCAGCGCCCGGCGTGCTGGACGAATGCCGAGCACTCGCGGTGCTGGTGGTCGCCGTCCGGGTCGTGCCAGCGTGCGGTGAACGTGACAAAGGCATGCTCGGGCTGGCCGCCCAGCACCTGCGCGCTTTCCACTTCCAGCCCCAGCCAGGTGCTCTGGGCGCTCCAGGCGGCCATGCCGGCGCGGTCCAGCTGGGCCTGTTGGGCGGGCAGGGTGGTGGCGACCAGGTAGTCGACCAGGCCCAGCACGTAGGCACTGTAGCGTGAGCGCATCAGCGTCTGGGCATCGGGTGCGGGGGTACCGGCATGGTAATGCCCACAGCAGGCATCAAGCAGGTTGCCACTGCCACAAGGGCAGACCGAGACACTCATCATCACCACCAGTACTTGCCAAAGTTTTCCGGGTTGGCCCAGAACTGAGTGGGGTATGGCGGCAGGCCAAGCGTAGCGGGCTTCATAGAGGACCTCAAGGAGTTTGGTGACAAAGCTGGTGACAGTGTTGGTGACAGACAGCAAGACCGCAAGGGCGAATTAACCGGGGTCCTTAACGCGCCCACGGGCACCCATGCGAGGGCCTACGGGGGAGCCTGCGCGGGAAGTCTTGTAATGGTGACCTTTCAGATTTTTCTGTCAGATTCTCAAGAGGGTCGGCGAGACCACAACCAGAACCCCAGTTGAACGGCCAGACAGACCCAGTAGAGGGCCTGTAGGTGGTCCATGGGGTTCTCCTTGAGGGATTAGAGTGACTTGTGAAAGCGAACGTCTGTGAGTTCGTGTTGCAGGGCTACCTCAAGGAGGCGCTCATATGAATGCGGCCAGCTCCCTTGGGATTGGTCGTCAGAGGCGCCTGATTGAAGCAAGGCATAGCATAGCGCCGCATGTGGAGTCAGAGACTCGACAGGCACTTTGGTTACTACCCGTTTACCCTTGTAGGTGTAACACAGCGTGACACTCATGGAGGCGTCTCGTCAGGACAAGTTAGTCATTCAGCATAGCCCGTCACGCTTCGTTTGAGGAAGTGTCATTCAACTCTCAGCGGGCCTTGAGACGCCTTGCAGCGGTCCTGATGTCCCTCATTGCGATTCGATAGTTGTCCTTCTCTCGTTCGAGCAGGTGAACCACAGCAGCCTGTATCGACACACGTTCAAACCCTGAGCCTTCCAGTTCAAGCCAGCGCTTGACGATCATGTTGGACAGCTTGAAGGAATACCGGGAGAGCAGCGTAAAGGTCAGCTCTTTGTCGAGGATGGTCATAGGCTGGAAACGACCATAGCCATCTGGTGCTTTGGTCTCGACATACTGACATTGGTCCAAATCTGGGCCGATCTCGTTGAGCATCTTTCGGATGTCCCGAAGGACGTGCTTATGGTTCTTGCCGGTGATCTCAGCGATCTCCAAGGACGACATACCGGGCAGGCCGTTGAGGGTCGTTGGGGATACCGCTCCGGCCTTGGAGATGTTCTCGAAGATGGTTGCTGTGTTGGTGGTCATGTTCATGCCTCCACCTCATAGCCCATAGCTTCAATGAGGGCCACAGCGCCCTTGCGGACAGCCTTTACCTCACCTTCAGGAGTGATCCAGACGTTGCCCTTGCGGACCTCAGCGAGCATCTCAGGGGCCATCAGGGTCGTCCTCAAGGACTTGGGTCGGACTGGCTTAACGAGCGCCTTAGCAGCCTTCAGGGACAGGAGAGTGGTTACATTGTTGTTCATGTTCATTGGTCTTTTCCTCTTGTTTGCTCCCTCAAGTTCGCTCCCACGGGCAGCCGAAAGACCCGACCAAGGGTTCTGCCGGTGGCATGAAGGAACAAACAGGAAGACTTTCGATTAGATGGATGCCCAGCGACGGGCGATGATGCGGATAGGTGAAGCTGTGCCCCTGCCGGTCCCTCTTTAGGTCCGGCCTTACGGGGC